>CANRQD010000030.1 GCA_947632685.1 uncultured Bacilli bacterium
CTCTGACAAATCTCCAGTACCAATAACTAAGGCATTTTCTTTATTTGCAATATCCATTAAGATTTGAGTTCTTTCTCTTGCTTGAGTATTTTCATATGTAATATCATGAGTATTAGAATCATGATTTATATCCTTAAAATGAACTAGACAAGCTTCTTTTATATTAATTTCTTTTAAGGTAGTATTATAACTTTTTATAAAATTAACTGCATTAGTATAAGTTCTATCGGTAGTACCAAAACCTGGCATTGTAATAGCAATTATATTTTTATTATCAATACCCAACTTTTTAAAAGCTTCTACAATTACTAGAAAAGCAAGTGTTGAATCAAGTCCTCCTGATATACCTATAACACACTTATCCATTCTTGTATGTTTAAGTCTTTTTGCTAAAGCAGATGCTTGAATATTAAATATTTCTTCACATCTTTCTTTTCTTTTAATAGAGTCATTTGGTACAAATGGATATGGACTATATTTTCTTACTATATCTTTTTTCTTATCTTTTATATCTACTTTAACTCTTATATAATCTAAATCTGTAACAACACCCATATAACTTATATCTTTATATCTATTATTCATAATTTTCATGATATCAATATCTTCATAAATCATATTTGATTTAAAATCAAATCTTTTATTTTCTTTTAAAATAGTACCATTTTCACAAATCATAGCATGGCCTGAGAATAATACATCTGTAGTAGATTCATTAACACCACTAGAAGTATAAATATATGCTGATATTGTTTTAGCAGATTGCATTTTAACTAAATTCTTGCGATATTCATATTTACCTACTATTTCATTACTACTAGATAAATTAAAAATTATACTAGCACCATTTAAAGTATGATTATTACTAGGAGGAAAATTACACCATAAATCTTCACATATTTCTATTGCAAAAGATATTGTTTTATTGTTTTTATCTTCAAATATAATATTAGTAGTAAATGGAATTTTTTCATTATCTATTTCTATATAATTTTCTCTTTTGTTATGACTAGATGCAAACCATCTTTTTTCATAAAACTCTGAATAATTTGGTATATATGTCTTTGGAACAATACCAATTATCTTACCTTTTGTTATAACAATACCACAATTGAATATTTGATTTTCTGCTCGTATGGGTGCTCCTACTATAGAAATAATATCTAAATTTTTAGTTTCATTACAGATTAGTTTTAATGAATCAAGTACTTTATCTAATAATAAATCTTGTAAAAATAAATCACTACATGTATAACCAGTTATTGATAACTCTGGAAATGAAACTATATCTATATCTTTTTTAACAGCATTTTTTATTTGCTTAATAATTTCTTGGGTATTATATTCAGTATTAGCAACTTTTATCTCAGGTACAACTGCACCTACTCTTATATATCCATACTCTTTCATATATTATTCCTCCTATAATTTTATAATTTAGATTTAACATACTGTCTAGATTTTTCTAAAGTATATTTAGAATTAATATCTTTTATATAACCTAGTTCTACTAATTCTAAGGCTTCTTCATACTTACACTCAAAATATCTAATATATTCATTTATATCTAAATTTTGAGCTTGTTTTTTTCTACATCCAAAGGCAATATAACTATAATTATAAGCACTCATACAACCTTGATCTTGATAATAACTATCTATAAATTGTAATTTTTCTGGAACATAACCAGTTTCTTCTGTTAACTCTCTTATAGCTGCAGAGATAGGTTTTTCATCATGCTCAATATAACCTGCTGGTAGTTCTACTAAAACAGTTTCTTTGGTATTAACTCTGGGTTGAACAACTAATACTGTGTTATTATCTACAGTCAAAGGTAATATGATACTAGCACTACCATCTGTTTTATTCTTTAATAATTTTTCTCTTGGAACTGATTTTCCATTATTTAATTTATAATAATTTCTTTCAATATTTAAAAATTTTGGATTTTCATTAGTTTTTATAACTTCTATAGTTTTAAGCTCATTAATATATTTTTTTAATTCTTCTAACTTTTCTTTTCTCATTATTTCTTTACCTTCTGATAATTATTATTTTCCATTGCAGTATTAATAACATTACTCATAGCTTCAAATAGCATATATTCTTTTAGTTTTCTTTCTTCTTCTGATAAATCAACATAATATGTATGTGGATTATTTATATCGGTAATTCTATCAGTTAAAGTTTCATATTCTTCTTCACAATAAGCTTGTTTTTCTCTTATAGTTGGTTCTTTATAAACTAATTCACCATTTATAAATATTGGAACTTGTAATTCTCTTACAATATAATCATCAATAGTAGTTCTCTTCCATGGATCTTTATCTGATACTAGAGTATAGTTATCTTTAGAAATTATTTCATCATCACGAGCAATTACATCACCTAATACTTTGCCACTATCATTATCATAAAATCTATATACTTTTTTAACTCCTGGATTTGTTGTTTTTACAGTATCACCACTAACTTTAATTTTAGGGATTTTTTTACCATCTTTTTCTATTGCTACTAGTTTATAAACTCCATTTAATCTTTCTTTAGAAGCTGCGATATTATCACCTGCTCCAATTGAATCTATTACTGCATTTTTATTTAACATATTTGTAATTGAATATTCATCTAATCCATTAGATAAGCAAATTGTAGCATCAGTATATCCAGCATCAACAAGCATTTGTTTAGCTGCTTTTGATAAATAAACTAAATCTCCACTATCAATTCTAATTCCTTTTAATTTATAACCTCTTGGTTCAAGATATTCACGACTTACTCTAATTGCATTAGGAATACCACTTTTTAAAGTATCAAAAGTATCTACTAAAAATACACAATTATCTGGATTTGATTTAGCATAGGCTAAAAATGCTTCATATTCACATTCAGATTCTTGAACTAGAGAATGAGCCATTGTACCAAGTACTGGAATATCATATTTCTTACCTGCTAAAACATTACTAGTTCCACGGCATCCACCAATAAATGCATTTTTACTTGCTTCTACTGCAGAATCTATTCCACGAGCACGTCTTGCTCCAAATTCCATTACTGGAATATTTTTAGCTGCAGCAGTTATTCTTTTTGCTTTAGTTGTAACTAAACCACCATGATTGAAATTTGCAAGTAAGGCTGTTTCAATTATTTGAGCTTCAACCATATTAGCTTTTACTGTTAAAACTGGTTCATTAGGAAATGCAGCAGTACCATCTGGCATAGCATAAACATCTCCTGTAAATTTTAAATCTTTTAAATAAGCTAGAAATTCTTCACTAAAACTACCTGTTGTTCTAAGGAAGTTTATATCATCTTCAGTAAATTTAAAATTTTGTAAATATTTTATTGTTTCATCAAGTCCTCCTGTCATTGTATATCCTCCATTAAATGGATTAGTTCTGAAAAAGATATCAAAATATGCTTTTTCATCTTTCTTTCCGGCATCAAAATATGTTTGAGCCATAGTTAATTCATAAAAATCTGTCATCATTGTTTTATTTTCCATAATTTATCATTCCTTTCTTTTTAATATTTTATTAATAACATATTTTAAAAAAATTTTTTCCTATCTTTTAATTAATTGTTTTTCTTGGGGTCTATCTAGGCTTATTTTTCGTCCATTCACAAGTTGAATTCCTTGTTGTTGCATAAGTAGACAAGCAGCGGCTATATAGCATTGTCTTGTAGCTTCTCCAAAGGTTGCAATTGCATCTTGATGAACTATAATATCAACAAGCCTATTCCATTGATCATAGTAATTTGCAAGTCCCATTGATCCATTAAATACACATATATCTGTACAGCAACCTACTATCTCGACATTTTTAATATTACTAGCGGCTTGTACTAATTTTCTAAAACCTGGTGCTTCCATAAAACTAGTTGAATTCTTCTCAATTATAATTGTATCATCCATACTTACATATTTAGATAATTCATCAATTATTAATTCTTCACCACTTCCTCTAACACTATGTAGTCCAGGAAATCTTCTGTGCTCAACTGAATCTTTTTCATGAGTATCATCAATAAATACAACTAAATATCCTTTCTCATGTGCCTCATTAATTAATTCAATTATCCTAGGTACTATACGACCTATATTAGGATCATGTAAAACACCTTTTTTTAAAAATCCATTGACCATATCTACTATAAGTAGCATTCCTTCATAACTTTCTAAATTTTTCATCATAATATCCTCCTTCTTGTTATTAATATTTTATTAATAACATATTTTAAAAATTATACAAGTTTTCTCACTTGTTATTAACATTATATTAATAACAGAATAATTTGTCAACACTTTTTTTAAATTTTTTTATAAAAATTAAAAAAACACCTAAAATTAGATGTTTATATTCTATTTTTGTAAAGTTTTATAATATTCATTATCCTTAATAAGAGTATTATGTTTACCTCTACCTACTAATCTACCTTTATCAATTACTAATATATCATCTGCTAATTTCATTAAACTAGGTTTATGTGTAATCATAAGTATAGTATGATCTTTCTTTAAATCTTTTAATATTTTCATTACTTTTTTAGATGTATTAAGGTCTAATGACGAAGTAACCTCATCAAATAATAATACTTCAGATTTCGAAAGTAATGTTCTAGCAAGCGCTATTAATTGTTTTTCTCCATTTGAAATATTAGAAGCATCACTAATTAACTTTGTATTATATCCATTTGGTAAACTCATTATATAATCATGTACACCTGCTCTTTTACAAGCTTCTTCTTGATTCTTTTTATTAGAGTCTACTAAACTAAGATTATCTCGTATACTCATATCAAATATAAAAGGTTTTTGAGTAACAATAGATACATTAGATGAATATGTTTCTTTTTTATAATCATATATATTTATATCATCTAATAAAATACTACCCTTATTACATTTATAAAGTCTTAATAATAATCTAAATATAGTAGATTTACCACTACCACTTTTCCCTACTATAGCAGTAAATGAATTAGGTTTTAATTTAAAATTAATATTTTTTAATATTTCTTGTTTTTCATAAGTAAATGATACACTATTAAATTCTATTTTACCTTTTATATCATCTATATCGACATCACCAAAATTTATCATATTTTTATTCTTATAGTTTAATAATATATGAATTCTATCTACACTTATAGATTCTTGAGATATATTATCTATTTTTTCAAACATATAATAAATTCTATCTTCTATTGTTTCAAAATAGCCAATTACTAATACTAAAATACCAACCGAATATTGATCTGTTAAAATTAAATGTATTGCAATGAAATATACTATAATCTTACCTATTGATAAAATCATAGGAGAAATAACTGCTGCTTTATCATGATATTTTCTTTTCTGAAAATAGTTTTTTCTCCACTTTTTCTTATTTTCTTCTAAATACTTATTTAAATCATTTTTCATATCAAATGACTTAATTTCTACATTACCATCAAGAACTTCTCCCATTAATTCAGAAATACTATCATTATATTTTCTTTCATTATTTAAATAATAGTCTCTTAATCTTAAATTCTTATTTAATGATATAAAATATATTATTAATAATATTAATGTAATAATACCCATATAAATATTTACAGAAATAAGTATTACTATAGATATTATTATACTAATGATATAACAAATAGAATCAAATAGTCTATCAGGTATTTGCATTGCTTCTCCTAAATCCTTAAAAGCTGTATTTACTATAAATGATGATTTAATATTTTTAGAAAAATCTTCATCATAATAAGTTACTTTATCAAGTATTAATTTTTGTAGTTTACCATGAGTATATATTGAATTTTTACAATAAGCTACATAATTACAATGATGAAAGAATACATACAAAAGACTAAATATTAAAAATGCTCCTACATCTTTATATGCTAATACATAATCTTTTATAGTGACAGCATCTATTATTTTAGATGCAATAAAAGGGATTAAAAGAAGAGTCATACTTCTAAAAATACCAGATAAACCTAAAAATAATAAATATTTTTTACTATTAGCACCTAATTTAAAATATTTTTTTACTATATTATAATATCTTTTAATCATTAGTAAATACCCCCAATCTACTAGGAGATTTTCTAGATTGTAGCGTTTGATAGATTTCGTTTTCTTTTATAAGCCTATCATGAGTTCCCATATCTACAATTTTTCCTTTATCCATAACAACAATTAAATCTGCAAGTTTCATTAATTCTGGCTTTTTAGTAATCATTACAATAGTATGATTTTTCTTTATATTCTTAATTAATTTAGGAACTAACTTGGCAGTATCAGGATCAAGTGAGGTTGTAATGTCATCTAAAAGCATAACTTCACAATCTGTTAGAATTGTTCTTGCAATAGATATCATTTGTTTTTGTCCACCTGAAATATTACTACCATTTTCCCTTAAAATAGTATTATAACCATTAGGAAGTGATTGTATAAAATCATGAATACCAGCTGTTTTACAAGCTTCTATTTGATGCTTAATATCAGTATCAACAAAATTTAAGTTTTTTCTAATACTCATATTAAATATAAAAGGTCTTTGAGTAACTACACCGACATTTTTTGTATATGCTTCTTTAGAAAAATCATATATATTAGTATTATCCAATGTTATTTTACCTTTAGTAGGCTTATTCAATCTAAGTATTAAATTAAATAATGACGTTTTGCCACAACCAGCTTCTCCTACTATAGCAACTACTTTATTATGATCAATCTTTAAATTAATATTTTTTAATATTTTATTATTATTAATTTCTAAAGAAACATTTTTAAACTCTAATGCTCCATAAATATCATCTATATCAACATCACCAAACACATAATTATTAGAATTATAATTTAATATGGTATTAACCCTAGAAACGGCAGTATTAGTTTCTCTTATTGATGTTGTTGCAGTAATTATATCTTCTATATAACTATCTAATTTTTCATGATAAGAAATAATTAATACTAAAATATTTAATCCAAAATAACTTTTTGATACTAAAAAGATTAATATACTATATAAAATCACTCTAAATACATACATAAATATTTTTAAATCATTATCTCTAATTACTATATAATGTCTTTTTATAGTATACTCTTTAGTAAATTTTTTTTGAATTGTATTAAGTTTATCTTTAAGTTTAGAAAGCATATTAAATGTTTTTATTTCTTGTAAGCCTAAAGCTATTTGTGTAAGTAAATTACTATATTTATCATCTTGTATAACTACTTTATTATGATGAATATTAACTTTTCGATCACAGTTATTTTTAATAGTTACATATATAATTATGTATAAAATAAATAATAATGAAACTCCTACATTATAAAAACAGATAATCGCAATAACCATAATTAGTTGTACTAACCCTATTATTAATTCTGAAATACAATCATTCATATCTCCAATATTTATAATATCAGAATCTATAGAATTCATTATTCTACCTTTACTAATAACTCTAGTAAAATTATTATCTACAGATATTAATTTATTTAAAACTTTAGTAGTTAATTTATCATAACAATAATTAACATTATATCCATATATTCTATAATTAATATATAATGATAAATAATATAATAAATAAATAGTTGAAAATACACCCAAAAATATATATGTCATTTTATCATTTCCAAGTGTTAAATATTTAATTATTTCTGATGCCATTAAAGGTAATAATATTTCAAAGAATTTATAGAAAAATGCAGATAAAAGATTTATAAATACATATATTTTTTTTATTTCTACTAATTTCAAATATTCTTTTAAAAAGTTGTAATATTCTTTTATCATATAAACACCACACTACTATATAATATATTATAACGTATTTATATTTAAAAAAAAATAAATGACTATTTGAGTAGTCACTTTTTTACATATATCCTATACTTATTATTATTTTATAAATCTATCTATCTTTAAGTATTTAATTTTTCTTTTATCAACATCTACTAAATCTTTATTAATACTAATATTAAAATTATGATAATTATTAGTTATATAGCTATTTGTATTATTACCTCTTACAATAATATCTTTAGCAATTAAAGGTTCTATTTTTTCTTCTATTATAGTACTAACTCTTTGATGGTTATTAAATCTATTATAAGTTGTTGCTAAATCCTTAGCAGTTAAATTACTATTAGTAGTTAATAAATATTCTATCATTTGTAAATCATTTTTAGTTAAATCAGTATTAGCCTTTGTTAATATTTGCTCTATGATGCTCTCTTTTTCTAATTCTAGTAAAGTATTTTGTAACATATATTTTAAAAATAATGTTATATCATCTGTTTCTCTAGTTATAATTAAATTTTTTTCATAATCAGCTTGAGAAAAAGCAATTGCTCTATTAAAGATAACATATGGATAACTTTTTTGATTTAATAAATACCACATAGCTACAGTTCTACTTGTTCTTCCATTTACATCAGGATATGGATGAATATGAACAAAATAAAAGTGTAATATTTGAGATTTTATAAAACTATTAATTGCATTATCATTAAGAAATGGACTATTAATATATTCTAAAAAATAATTAACATATTCATCTATTTTTTCTGGTTTTATACCTTCATAATAATTATTACTAAGATTACTGCCTCTTAAAATGTAAACTGGTTTTGTTCTATAATAAGTTCCCATACTAGCTTTATCATAATTATTTAAAATACCATCACTTAATAGTAAATATAATTCTTTTAAACTCTCTTTATTAATATCTTTATGAGTTAAAATATACTGATAACCATGATATAGATTAATTATTCTTTTCTTCTCTACTGTAGAAATCATAGATTTATTTTTAATAACTTCATCTATTAAAGTTAAATCATCATTAATACCTTCAATTGTATTATTAGATTTTATTTCTTGTGACATCATTGCTCGTTTAGCAAAAGAAAGTGAATAAATACTACTATCATAATCTAAAAATCTTAAAATATCATCTTTATATTTATTCAAATAATTATAATTAACATGTAGTCTTCTACAATTGTCTAATTTTAAATAAGATAATTCAAAGTTATTCATAAAACACTCCCTAAAAAAAGAAGAAATTATTTCTTCTAGAGTAATTATTATTATAGCACAATATTTTTATAGTTCAAATTGTGAATTATATAAGTCTGCATAGAAGCCATTCTTTTTCATAAGTTCATTATGAGTTCCTGTTTCTATTATATTACCATCTTTCATAACTAAAATTAAATCTGCATTTTTTATAGTAGATAATCTATGAGCAATTATAAATGATGTTCTTCCAATAGTTAATTTATCCATAGCTTTTTGAACTAATTCTTCTGTTCTTGTATCAACATTAGAAGTTGCCTCATCTAAAATTAAGAATGGTGCATCCTCAATCATTCCACGTGCAATAGTTAAAAGTTGTTTTTGACCTTGACTTATGGAATCATTATCACTTAATACTGCATCTAATCCACCTGGTAAAGTTTTAACAAAATGATCAACACCAACAGTTTTTAAAGCTTTCCAAATATCTTCATCACTAACATTTTCTTTATTAAATTTAATATTATCACGTACTGTTCCATCAAATAACCAAGTATCTTGTAATACCATTATAAATAACTTATGAATAATATCTCTAGTTAATTCTTTTGTTGATACTCCATCTATTAATATTTCTCCATCTGATATTTCATAGAATTTCATAAGTAAATTAACCATAGTTGTTTTTCCTGCACCTGTTGGTCCAACTATAGCAATCTTTTCACCAGATTTTGCTTTAGCATTAAAATCTTTTATAATAACTCTATCACTATTATATGAAAATTTAACATTTTTAAATTCTATATTACCTTTTACTTTTTCTTTATTTATTTTACCTTTTAAATTACTTTCATCAGCCATTTCCTTTTCATCTAAGAATTCAAATACTCTTTCACTAGCAGCTGCAGTAGATTGTAGCCCTGTCATAGCTTGAGCAATTTGTGATAGTGGATTTGTAAATAATCTTATATAAATCATAAATGCTACTATGACTCCGAAAGATATAACATCATTTATAGCAAGTAAAGCACCTACTACACATACTGCAACGTAACCAAAGTTACCAATGAATCCCATAACAGGAGGCATTAAACCAGATAAGAATTGACTCTTTTTATTACATGTATATAAATTTTTATTATATTTATTAAATTCTTTTAAAGCATCTTCAGTTCCATTATACGCTCTTACTATATTATGACCAGAATACACCTCTTCAATATGACCATTTAATTTACCAAGTTCAACTTGTCTTTGATTAAAATATTTTTGAGATTTACTAAGAATTAAAAACATAAATAAAAATCCAAATAAACTAGAAACTATTGCTGTTAAAGCCATTATCCAATTTGTATAAAACATCATTATAATAGATCCCACAAATAAAGTAATACTAGTAACAAGTGAACCTATACTTTGATTCATATTCATAGCAATAGAATCAACATCATTAGTAACTCTTGATAAAATATCACCCATTTCATGATTATCAAAATAACGAAGTGGTAATTTATTAATTTTTAAAGTTATATTGCTTCTCAAATTTCTAGCATAATTATTTGATACAGTACATAATAAAAATCCTTGAATATAGTTAAATAAAGCACTACATAAATATAAAACAACAAGTAATAAACCAATAGATTTTACTTTTTTCATATTAATACTAGGCTCTATAACTTTATAAACAGATTTAGGTAATTTATCAAGTGAAGATAAAATTTTATCAGAATCTTTTTCATCTTTAAAAGATTTTAATATTTTTAAACATTTTAATTGATCTTTACCAGTAATTTTAATACCATCTACTTCTATATCATCAAGTAACATAATCATTATATCTTCTGGTATTAAAGACATTATATTTTCTTTATTTTCTTCACTACTAATCTTAGTCATTGCTTCTTTAAATTGTTGTTTATCCTCATTACTAATTTCATTTGATGTCATTATTTCTGGAATTTTAGTAGCAATTTTATTTTGATTACTAATATTTGCAGTAATTTTTTTACCTATTTCTTCTAATTTTTCTGTTTTTGGGCTAATACCTTTAGTAATTGTATCTGTTAAATCTGATAATTTATTAGGTGCAATTAGTGCTATAATCGCACTAATCATTGCAAGTGATAAAGATATACCAAGTAGTAAATGCCATTTTTTCAAACTACCCAATAATCTTTTCATTGAACCTTTAAAATCTTTAGATTTTTCAGCTACACGCCCTCTAGGTCCCATTGGTCTAGGCATTTTCTAACTCCTCCTTTGAAAGTTGTGATAAAGCAATTTCTTTATATACACTACATTTTTTAAGTAATTCTTTATGTGTTCCAATACCAACACATTCACCTTTATCAAGTACAACTATTTTATCAGCGTTTATAATAGTTCCTATTCTTTGTGCAACTATCATACTAGTAGCATTTTTAGTATACTTTTTTAATTCTTTTCTTAAAACTAAATCAGTTTTAAAATCTAATGCAGAAAAAGAATCATCAAATATATATATTTCAGGATCTCTTGCTATAGCACGAGCAATAGCTAATCTTTGTTTCTGTCCACCGGATATATTAGTACCACCACGTGCAACCATTGAATCATATGTATCTTCCATATTCTTAACAAATTCTGTTCCTTGAGCAATATCTATTGCTTTTTTTATTTTATCTTTAGTAATTTCTCCTTTTTCATTTGTACCATAGGCAACATTTTCAGAAACAGTAGCTGTAAACATAAAGGCCTTTTGAGGAACATACCCTAATTTATCATTTAATGCCGTTAACTTATAATCTTTTACATTAATACCATCTACTAAAATCTCACCCTCTGTTGCATCATAAAATCTAGGTACTAAATTAATTAAAGTTGATTTACCACTACCAGTAGAACCAATAAAAGCAATAGTTTCACCTTTATTAACTTTAAATGAAATATTTTTTAAAATATACTCATCTGCATCAGGATATTTAAATGATACATTTTTAAATTCTACTGTTCCAATTTCTTTAGAATTACCATCAAAATTACCATCTGTTATAGATATTTCACAATCTAACACCTCATTAATACGTTTTGCAGAAATATTTGCACGAGGAATCATCATAAATATCATTGCAAGCATTAAAAATGACATAATTACTTGCATTCCATAACTAGAAAATACTACCATATCACTAAATAAATTAATTCTACCTGAAATATTTAAATTTTGTAATAAAAATGTACCTAATAAGTAAATTCCTAATGTTTGAGCATGCATTACTAAATTCATTACTGGATTCATAATAGCAAAACATCTTTGATTAAAAAGTTGATTATTTGTAAGATTATTATTAACCTCATCAAATCTATTTTCTTGAAATTTTTCAGCATTGAAAGCACGTATAACTCTAATACCTGTTAAATTTTCACGAGTAACG
>CANRQD010000031.1 GCA_947632685.1 uncultured Bacilli bacterium
TAATCAAATATAAAAAAAAAGAAAATCAAATTTATTATAAATTTAACTTTCTCCCCCAAAACTCTTTACACTAACAAGCACTGCCTAAAGACAGTGCATAATAGTTATCTAATTACATTTTTTTAGTTTTCATACTTCTAATTGTTAATCCTAGACCGCATAAACCAATAAATGCTATACCAATAAACATAATTATATTATCGCTAGTATCTGGATTTTTTATAGAAGATGTTGCTGTATCTATATATGCAATAGCATAAGTTGAAAATTTATCTGATGAAAAAGTTAAAGAATTACCATCATCTGACAAATTAGCATCTAATTTTTCTACTACACCATCGTGTTCTCTTAAAATATAGTATTTTCTATTATATCCATCTTTAACTTTTGGTAATTCTGGAAGTTTTACAGCTAAAGTAATTTCTTGATTTAATTGAGTTAAGTTAGCTTGTCTTTCTGCTGCTTTTACTAAGATTGATAAATCAAAGTAATTTGCTATGGTAGCACCATTGATAGCACTTGCAAATGCTTCTACTGTATTTTTAGTTGGAGTAATGTCTTTTTTTTCAAGTGTTATAGTAGTTTCATTTTTTTCAATTAGTTCTTGCATTTCTGGATCAAGATTACCTAATGAATTTTTTAAAGTACTTAAAGCTCCACTATCAATAGTTACATCATTACCAGTAACTTCTGGAATAACATTTACATCTGGTAATTTAGTATGTAATATAACTCCATTTTTTACTTGAATATTATTAATCCAGACAGAACGAACCTGAACATCTGGCATACTACTTACTGTTATTTCATTCATAACTAAATCACCTGTTGTACCAATTACAGTATCACCATGTAATAAAGTGAAATTAGCATAAGCATTACCATCCTTAATCTTATATGTCCATCTTAATGTATATAAACCATCTTCTTCAATATAAGCCTTAAAGTTTGGTGCCCATCCTGGTTGTGTTGGATAATTACCATTAGTTACACGAAGTTTTCCTCCTTCTTCTTGAACCATTATAACTCTTTCTGTTAGTTCTTCTTGAGAATTAGCATCTTTATTTAATGAAACTGTTGCTTCAAAAAATTCTCCAGATCCAAACTTATCAAGATCAACATCTAGATATAATTCTTCAACAATAGTATCAGATAATTTTGCTTTACTAGCTTTACTATATGGACCAGATATTTGTCCAGCAAATCCAGCTTTATCTGATCCTGTCATTTTTAGAACTGTTCCATCTGGTGTTTCTTTAGTAACAGTACCATAATTCCCACCTGCTGTTTGCCAATCCTCATAATTGTGAATTGTTGCTGCATTAACAACAGGTCCCATTGCTACTATAGCAAAAATACATAAAATTGTTCCTATTTTTTGAAATACTTTTTTCATATTTCCTCCTTTCGTATTAATATTATACAATAACTACCCACCCCCCCGTGTCAAATCATTTATAGATTATCTTTCAACATTTTTTTACAATTTTCAATATTTAGTTAATAAATTAGCTATTACTTCCTTTCTCTTTTTTATATATTTAGTTTTTACTATCATACTATTTAATATTTTTATAGCATCTAAATTATTCATAATATCCTCCTATTATTAAGAGGTTAATACACATTTTATAATTTGTCTTTAGTTTCGACAAAAGCTATCAATCTTTTTATAAATACTTATATATTTTTATAGCAAATTTCATTATTATATAGTATAATATAAAATAGGTGGTTATATGAAATATCCAAATGGTATTAAGAAAGATACTATATTTCATAACATTAATTATAAGAATAGGGGTATGGATTTAGAGTATGATTTAAATATAACTAACGAATATTATAGAGAAATAGATAAAGCCTATATATATAAAAAACCAACTCCTATAAAAATAGTTAATGTAGATTATATTTCAAGAAAATCTGTTACTATAAAAGAAGCATATTTTATGGAACCATCTACAACTGATTATAATGGAATATATAAAGGTAAATATATTGATTTTGAAGCTAAAGAAACTAAAAATAAAACTTCTTTTCCATTAGATAATATTCATGCTCATCAAATTAAACATATAAGAAATATATATAATCATAATGGAATAGTATTTTTAATAGTTAGATTTACCAATTTAGATAAAACTTATTTATTACTAGGAAAAGATTTTTTATCATATATTGATAACAATAATAAAAAGTCTATTCCATTAAATTATTTTGAAAAATTTGGATATAGTATTGAATTTAAATTACAACCAAGAGTTGATTATTTAGAAATAATTGATGAAATATATGGAGGTATATTATGAAAAAAACAAGCAAAAAAACAAATAGTACATCTAGTAATAAAACTAGTAGTAAAAAAAGAAATGCATCAAAAAGTACATCAAAAAATATAAAAGAAAGAGTTAGTGCACCTGCTAAATTACCAACTGGAGCCAAGATAGGAATTATAATAGGTGTTATAATTCTATTAGTTTTATGTTTTATTAATATGGGACTTATATTTACAATAATAACTGCAATATGTTGCGCTATTATTTATGGTATTGCAAAATTACTTGATAAAGTTAGTCAAAATAAAGTAAAAAGAAGAATTGTAAATATATGTTTAATTATTTTATTAGTTATAGGTATTATTGGTATTATTCTTTTTGGAATTTTTATGATTTATATTACAATAAATGCTCCAAAGTTTGATACGAAATTACTTAATAAAAATGAGGTAACATTAATTTATGATAAAGATGGTAATCAAATTGCAAAACTTGGTAGTGAAATGAGAGAAAAAGTTAAATATGAAGAACTACCTCAAGTACTTGTTGATGCTATTATAGCAACAGAGGATTCTAGATTTTTTCAACATAATGGTTTTGATGCACCAAGATTTTTAAAAGCATCACTAGGACAATTAACTGGTCATTCTGATGCAGGTGGAGCATCTACTTTATCAATGCAAGTTATTAAAAATAGTTTTACATCAACTGAATCATCTGGTATAAAGGGAATTATACGTAAGTTTACTGATATATATCTTGCTATATTTAAGCTAGAAAAAAATTATTCTAAACAAGAAATAATTGAATTTTATGTTAATAACCATTTCTTAGGTGGAAATATATATGGAGTACAAGAAGCAGCAAGAGAATATTTTGGAAAAGATGTTACTGATTTAAATTTAAGTGAAGCTTCTATTCTAGCTGGTATGTTTAAATCACCAAATTACTATAGACCAAATGTAAATCCCAAAAATGCAACTGCTAGACGTACTACTGTACTTAAATTAATGAAAAAACATGGTTATATAACAAAAAAAGAATATGATATGGCAAATAGTATTCCAGTTGAGTCTTTAACTACAGAACAATCTATTGCTACTACATCAGAATATCAAGCATATATTGACACAGTTATTGAAGAAGTTGAAAATAAATATGGTGTTAATGCATATACTGCTCCACTTCTTATATATACTAACATGGACAAAGAAAAACAAAACGCAGTTAATGATGTTGTCAATGGTAAAACGTTCCATTTCGTAGATGAAAAAGTACAAACAGGTGTATCTGTTCTAGATTCTAGTACTGGTAAAATTTTAGCAATTGGTGGAGGACGTTATAAGAGTGGTGCTAATACATATAATTATGCTACTCAACTTAATCGTCAACCTGGATCTACTGCAAAACCTCTATTTGATTATGGACCTGGAATAGAATATAACAACTGGTCTACTTATGGTTACCAGAATGGTGATGATAATTATAAATTATTTGATGATGCCCAATATTCTTATTCAAATGGACAATCAATAAAGAACTGGGATGGTGGATATTTTGGTTCTATTACATTAAGAAGAGCTTTATCTACTTCTCGTAATATTCCTGCTTTAAAGGCATTCCAACAAGTAGAAAATTCTAAAATAATTGATTTTGTCACTAGCTTAGGAATTGAACCTGAAATCTCTAATGGAAAAATTCATGAAGCACATTCAATTGGTGCCTTTACGGGTGTATCTCCAGTAAAAATGAGTGGTGCTTATGCTGCTTTCTCAAACGGAGGATATTATAATGAACCATATTCAGTAAGTAAAGTTGTATTTAGAGATACTGGTAAAACAGAAGAACATAAAAATAAACCTAAACAAGTTATGAGTGATGCTACTGCATATATGATTTCAAGCGTATTACAAGATGTAACTATAACTGGTGGTAAACCTAATAATGTAGCTGCTAAAACTGGTACAACAAACTATGATGATAATACAATGAGTAAATATAGACTTCCTGATGATGCTATACGTGATAGTTGGGTAGTTGGTTATACTAATAAAACTGTTATTAGTATGTGGTATGGATATGACTTTATTGATCGTGAATATTGTCTAAGAAATTTACCATCTACAATTCAAAGAGATAAATTATTCTTAGCTTTAGCTAATAACGTATTTGAAAGTAAAAAAGAAGAATTTAAAATGCCAGATAGTGTTGTTAAAGCTCCTATTGGTGGAACATATGAGTACTTTAAAAAAGGACATGAACCTAAAAATGCTGCCGAAGAACAACCTACTAAATTAGATACTCCAAGTAATTTAAAAGTTACTGTAAATGAAAATAAAGTCACTTTAACTTGGAGTGGTGTTAATAGATTACCAAATGATGAAAATTATGGTAAACTTATTTATAATATTTATCAAGGTAATACATTATTAGATTTCACTGAATCAACATCTTATACATTTACAACAAGTAATCCATATGGCACATATAAAGTTGTTGCAACTTATAAAAGTTATAGTGGTGCTCAAAGTGCTGCTGCATCATATACAGTTAATGAACCTAAAGAAGAAAACTTAGTATTCGGTCTTTCATGTAATACCTATACATTTAAAGTAGGTGATTCTATTCCAACTACTTGTAAACTTAAAGTTAATGGATCAGAAACAAATGCAAATGCTAATCTGATTTTAGAAACAACTACTTGCCATTCATCTACAAATTTCACAAGTGTTAGTCCAAGTGGTTGTGAGGTTAAATATAGATATAATTACAATAATAATACAGGTGTTTTAAAACAAACTTATATTGTTAATGAAGAAACATAAAAATAAAAACTGATAAATAGAAGATTAATTCTAAATATCAGTTTTTATTTTACATCTTTTTATCAAAAGCTTACTTTTTTATCTTACATAATTTTTTTGCTTTATCAATACTAGATAATCTATAATCAATTAATTGACTTATCCTATTATATACAGCCATCTTATTATAAAAATTAGTAGTATCATTTTTTATAGTATCTTTATGATTTTTTACATTACCTGTACTATTACAATTATTTACTAAATTAGGCCTATTAATTCTAGGATTTGGATTAAATGCATAATTATTCATACAACTATTCCCCCTGTTCTATACATATATTTTTTAGCTTACAATCTATACAATCTGGTTTCTTTGCTTTACATTTGTATCTTCCAAATAAAACCATTTGAAGATGCCTTTTTCCCCATTCATCTTTTCTATAAAATTTCATAAGCTTTTTTTCAACATCTATTACATTATCATTTTTTTTAGAAATTTTCAACCTTTTACTTATTCTTTCTACATGTGTATCTACAGCAATTGCTGGAATATTATAGTATTCACTTAAAAATACATTAGTTGTTTTTCTTCCCACACCTGGAAATGTTTCTAATATTTTTCTATCAGTTGGAACTTTTCCATTATATTTATCCACAATTATTGTGGATATTTTTTTTATATACTCACTTTTTTTATGAAAAGATCCTATTGGTCTAATAATATCTTCTAAATCTTCTATTTTTGCATTTGATAATTTAGCAACTGTATCATACTTTTTATATAATATTTTTGTACATTCATTTACTCGTTTATCAGTTGATTGAGCACTTAAAACTACTGAAATTAGTAATTCATAATCATTATTATAATTAAGCTCACATTTAGGATTAGGAAATAACTCATCTAAATAATTACATATTAAATCATTCTTCATCTTCAAACCAATTCCAATCCATTATTTCTAAATCTAAATCTTCTTTTTCTTGTCTATTATTATTTCTCTTTTGTCGATTTTTTTCTACATCTTCTTTAGTTGTTATTCCCTTTTTTCCCCATTCATATAAAATTTTATCTATATATCTTAAATTAGATACACCATTAAATGTTGCCTCTTTTAACGCCTCACTTATTAATTCTTCACTTATATTACTATCAAGCCAAGCTTTTATTATCTCATATTCCATAGGACTTAATGTCTTACCAAATTCTTTTTCTATTTTTTCAAAAATATCAGATTTAGTAGTATCTTTTGTATTTACTTCTTCAGCAAATAGTAATGCAATTTTTGTATAAAAATCATCTAGTAAAATTACATCTTCCATTAATCCTTTTTCATTTTTAACAACATCTACCTTTATATAATTTTTATCACTTAAGCTAGATACATAGGTCATTATTTTTTTTACATCAATACCTAAATCACTTGAAAATTTTGTAGGATTAAATAATATATTATTACCTTTATTATATATATACATAAGAAATATAAATTCATCTAACTCTAGTTTCAATGTTTCATAATTCCTTAAAAAATACATAGGTATTACAATATTACCTTCTTTTAAAATTTCAACTATTTTAGAACTTTTCATATTATCACCTTTTTTGTATATTATCATAAATTACTATAAATTAAAAGTATTAGAAACCTAATACTTATTAATATTTTTAACTATATACTTCTTTAAATTTCTATTATGATTTTTTAACCTATTATATAATACTTCTTTTTCTAAATCATCATATATTAGTTTTATATATTCACCAGGTGGTTTATTAATTATTTTTATTATTTGATCACTAGTTATATCTAAATCTTTCTTTGAATGAATTTTTAACTTATTATATAACTTTGTAATCTTCTTTTTATCAAGACCTTTTATTGCGCCTGCCTGTTGATTTATATATAAACCATACTTATATAGTACTAAGGCATCATAATTATCTAATTTTAATGCTTTATTTATATTAATAATCATTTCCTTTTCTGTATTATTAAAAGGATAAATATCAGTTACATTTAAAATACTCCATACACACATTAATGATTCAGTATTTTTTATATCTTTTAATCTTTCTAATTCTAACTCTTTATCAAGTCCAAATTTTAATAACAATTCTATTCCTTTTTTGGCATTTACATTAGAAAATATCTTATCTAATTCTTCTTTTTTTCTATTATAGGATATATTTTTTAATAGATACTTTTTAGCTTTAATTGCTTCTTCTACTTCAATATCTAATTCAAATCCTAAATTGCTAGCAAAACGTACTGCCCTTAACATTCTTAAACTATCTTCTTCAAATTTTTCTTTTGCATTACCTACAGTTTTTATTATTCTTTTTTTTAAATCATCCTGCCCTTTTAAAAAATCAATTATATCTCCATTTTTATCTATACATATAGTATTAATAGTAAAATCTCTTCTTGTTAAGTCTTTATATAAATCATCAATATATTCAATCTTTTCTGGTTTTCTATTATTTGTATAACTTATTTCTTTTCTAAACGTTGTTATTTCATATCTTGTCCCACTATTATTTATAGTAACTGCACCATAATCAGCTGAAGGTATACAAGCATTATCAAATATCTCCTGTAATTCTTTTGGAGTAGCATTAGTAGTAATATCTATATCGTTAGAATTTATTCCCAATAAATAATCTCTTACAAACCCACCTACAATATATGCTTTATAACCATTGTCACATATAATATTTAATATTTTTAATGCATTATCTAACATTATACCACCTAATTTTATTGTACCAAATTTTTTATTATATTTATATAGTAACTTCTATTATTATAGGTTTATGGTCACTAATTTTACTATTAAGTTTAGGTATACTTACATTATTAATTTCCCATTTATTAGGAATAAATATATGATCTATTGGCAATTTTCTCACTTTATGTGTTGGAATATTAATATCAACCCTTTTATAATTTAATTTATTCAATTTATCTATAAAATCATTAAATTCAATATCTTCTACGATTGTATTAAAATCTCCCATTAAAATAGTATCTATACTATCTTTTTTTAATATGTTTATGATTCTTATTAACTGCTTAGCTCTAATAGATTTTTTTCTATGCTCTAAATGAGTATTAATTACTCTTAATTTTTTATTATTAACTTTTATATATAACATTGTAACTATTCTTGGTAATCTAGGGAAAAATGGAAGATGAATTGTCTTTACATTTAATATCTTTTTATTAGTTATTATACTATTTGTTTCATTATATTTTTTTATAATTGGAATTAAATTTCCTAACCATGTAAATCTATATTTACCAACAATCTTATATTTATTATTTATAAATTTTAATAACCTTCTTTTATAATTGCTAGTTAATTCTTGAATACCCATAATATCTATATTATTATCATTTATAAATTCAACTAACTCTTTAACATGATCACCATAAGAATCAATACCTGAATAATCTTTTAATTTATATTTATTTTGGACATTAAATGTTGCAATAGTAAGTTTCATATAGCCACCTTTTTTCTATATAAAAAGCACCATATGGTGCCTTTTAATTTTATTAATTTACAGCGTCTTTTAATGCAGAACCAGGTTTGAATGTAACAGCATTTCTAGCAGCGATTTTAACTGTTTCACCAGTTCTAGGATTACGTCCTTCACGAGCTGCTCTTTTTGAAACTGCAAATGTACCAAATCCAACTAGTGGAATTTTATCTCCCTTTGCTAATGTTTCTGTAACTACAGCTATAAAAGCATCAAGTGCTTTAGTTGCATCAGATTTAGTTAATCCAGCATTTTCAGCTATAGCTTCTACTAATTCTACTTTTTTCATAAATTATATACCTCCCTTGTATTTAAGCATTGTATGCTTACATAATGAATTTATCATAAATTTATTTAAAGTGCAATAAAAATACTTAAAAATTCACTTATTTTACTTATTTTTTGTAAGTTTTTTATCAATAGACTCTAAAATTGAAATAATATGTCCCATTCCATAAAATAAGACACATACTAAAAATGAAATTAACCATATTGATAAAGTTAATGAAAAATTAAATTCTGTTGTACTGCAAGTTGATGAATATATATTTGAAGTAGTACCACATGCTGGAAATAAATTTCCAAAAATTATTCCTACACAAAATGCTATACCAAAAGTAACTAAAGCAACTATTTGATAATTATTTAAATTATGTGATTTTACTTCCGTAGTAACCTTTTTTAATGTAGGAAGCTCTTTTTTTACTTTATCTATCTCATCAAACATATTCATATACTACACCACCTGATCTTTTTTAGTTTCCTTTTTTCTTTTCTTCTTATCATTATTTACTTTTTTTTCATCAATATAAACTTTATATAAATATATATATCTACTTAAAATACAAGTATAAATACAACCTAATATAGATATTATTGTCCCCGCCATAGTTGAAGTTTGAATTAAATTAACTGTTAATAAAATTATTGATAATATAACTAAAGTATAATAATAACTTTCACCTTTTATTTCATTTAATGGAGATTTTTCTAATTTAAAATCCTTCCATAGTCTAGTATCAATTAATAGAGTATGTATTAAATATATTAATAATATTATATTAATAGCAAGACCTACTAATGATGTTAATCCAAAAGATTGAATTATTGTCAAAATACCTGTTACGGAAAATACTAAATATACTATAATCAAAAATACATTTAAATGATTAAAATGTTTTTTACCAGACAACGTTTTTAAAGGAATAAAATATATTAAGCCCAGAATATAAATACTATTATGATTTAACAAACTCCTTAATATATCATTTGTACCAATATTATTTTTTACTGCAAATGATTGAGATAAAACTATAATTAATACTGCTATTGATATCGCTAAAGTTGTAATAAAATTTGGATTATTATACCAATACACTTCTTTTTTATTTTCTTCCATATTACCACTCCTATACTAAGTATATCATAACTAATATGTAATTTATATGAAATTTTGATTTTTATTTTTATATAATGTAAAAAGAAAAAGATTAATAATTAATCTTCTATAAAAAAATTCAATATTTTAATTTGTCAAATTATTTATTTCTTCTATGGATAAAGATGTTAATTCAGATATCAATTCATTATTCATTCCCTTTTCTTTCATTTTTTTAGCTATTGATAAGGAGGTTTCATTTGTTCCCTCTTGAATTCCTTTTCCTATATATTCAGCTGGTTTTACATCTTCTGCTATTTCTTTTATCTTATTTATATCTAACTTTGTTATATCTGATACTATATTTTTATCCATTCCTCTTTTTAATAAATCTTTGGCTATAGATATAGAAATTTCTTTTTTACCTTCTTTGAGTCCTTTTTCTAGACCCTTTTCTATATATTCATCTCTTATTGAATTTTCTATCTTCCTATTATCTTCTTCTGCACTCATATATTCTCTATATTCATCTGGCTTTATATCTTTTGCCATTTCTTTTATCTTATTTATATCTAACTTTGTTATATCTGATACTATATTCTTATCCATTCCTCTTTTTAATAAATCTTTAGCTATAGATATAGAAATTTCTTTTTTACCTTCTTTGAGTCCTTTTTCTAGACCCCTTTCTATACCCTTTTCTATATATTCATCTCTTATTGAATTTTCTATCTTTCTATTATCTTCTTCTGCACTCATATATTCCCTAAATTCTTCTTCTTCATTTACCCTTTGTATTTCACCCATATACTTTAACACCAACCTATCTTTCTTCGATAGACTTTTTAATTCTTCTGGTAGTAAGTTTAACATCATTATATATTTATTTTCTTCTATCTCTTTTTCATTCTTATTGTACCAAATTTCCATATATTTTTCCATATTTAATTCATATATTATTAAGTTATTTATATATTTATTTCTACATTCATCTTGTACCATATATTTTCTTATTAATTCACTATATTTTAACCCATAACTTATATTTATTTGTACTACTAATGTATTCTCATTATAAGATTCTCCTTTTAATGTACTATGTGAATATATATCACATATATATGAAAAATTTCTTGGTTTTACATAATTTTCTGTACTTGTATTTACTTCTACTTCTATATATCCTATATTTGTTTTTAAATTTAAATCTAGATGTTTTCTTTTTAATTTTATATTATCCGTATTTCTTTCTAAATTTAAATATTTTATTTCCTCTATTTTTACCTTTAGAATACTTTCTAATAACTTTGTTAATATATCTTTATTATTTTCATTCATAAAGACCTCTTTAAATGCTCTATCATATCTACAGGTATAAAATTTCTGCATACAAAAACTCCTTTCACTTTTTATATTCGCAAAAGAAGTTTATTTTCCCTTACTTTTTTTAATTTTTTACTTATTTATTTCTACTACTGCTCTTGCACCAGCGTTAGGAAACAAAACATCATGACCACTAATGCTACCCTTTGTATACACAAAAATTGCATGTATTTTACTATCAGAGTAAGCTGACATGGTCCAGTAGCCATTATCTGTTCCATCATTTTCTGATCCTCCATATTGTATAGAATTACTTAAATAATTGTACATAAAAACTGGACAAGAACTTTCTTTAAATAAACAACCTGTACTTCCTGCTTCTTGTGCTGTTATCATTCTTGCTTTTGCTTTTCTTGTATTTAATGTTTCACTTGTATATGTATTTACCTTACAATTTACTTTATAATCTGAACTATAAGTACAGCCCGTAAAAGCATTATCATAAAAATTAGTTTCTCCTGCAGTATACTTTATTTCATTTACATTATTCCAATCTTTTGTTGCTTTTTCTAATACTTGTAATACTGTTAATGGACCTTTACTATTGTCTTTGTTTTCATTATCATACCAAACTGTATCATGTACAATATTCTTTTGACTTTGTAATATCATTTTTTCTCCATCATCATGTATTACGTGAAATCTTATTATATTATTTCCACTATCATTATTTACTTTATAGTCTATTATTGTTCCAGTTGGGCAACTACTTTTTGCTTTATTATCATAACAACTTGTTATAAAACAATTTTCTTCATTCCCTGTTATACAATATGTATTAGATCCATTATCTTCATCATATTTATATGCTTTTACTATATTACGATTTGGATTATCATTTGGTATATATTCTTTACATGAATTTGTTTTTTTATATAAGTCATCTAAAGCTGCTTGTACTGTTTTATTTCCACTCGTTGAATTAGTATATAATACTTCATCTCCTGTTAATACTTGCTCTGCTGCATATGTTCCCATTGTTGATACTATTAATCCTACTATTATTCCTATTATTACTTTGTAATGCT
>CANRQD010000032.1 GCA_947632685.1 uncultured Bacilli bacterium
GGGGGGGGTAGAATTTAGATATAGATAAGAAAATAAGGGAGAAATGTCAATGAAAAAGGTAGTAAAAAAGAATTATAAAATGGTAATAGGATTAGTAATAGGAATACTAATATCAGCAACAGTAGTATATGCATCACAAACAGTATTGATGGGAAATGAAATATCATATGATAATGGAACAAGTCATGGTACATCGAATGATGTACAAGGAGCCCTAGATGATTTATATGGTAAATTAAATATATATAAAAATATAAATTATATAGCTACAGTAAAAGATTTAGAAAAATTACGAGAAGAGGTAAATAAAGGCGATAGTAAAGAGGGACAAAGATATGCCTTAATTAGTGATTTGGATTTAGGAGGAAAATTTGATGAAAATGGTAGTATGCTAAATGATTCAACAAATTGGGATCCAATAGGAACAGCAGAACATCCATTTAGTGGAACATTTGATGGAATGGGACATATAATAAAAAATTTATATATCAATATTGATAATAAATACGTTGGATTATTTGGATATGTAAAAAATGGTACAATTAAAAATTTAGGAATAGAAGATTCGTATTCTACAGGTAATTCAAATGATATAGCTATATTAGTTGGAGCTTTAAATAATTCAACCATAGATAGTTGTTATAATAAAGGAAATGTAAAGGGTAATATAGATTCAGCAGGATTAGTAGGATATTCATTTAATAATTCTATAATATCAAATTGTTATAATACAGGAAAAATAGATAATAATAGTAAACAATTTGCAGGAGGAATAGTAGGATATGCTTCAGGAGGAACTATAAAAAACTGTTATAATGTAGGTGAAATTAAAGGTGGACTTGAAATTGGAGGAATAGCTGGAGCATTACTTGGTGATGCCATTAATACATATAATTTGGGTGAAATATCAGGTGATTTATCGGGAGGTATAGTAGGTCAATTATTCAGAAATGGTTCAATAAAAAATTCATATAATTCTGGAACTAGTTTAGGTGGAATAGTGGGTAATATTTATACAAATAGTAATCAAAAACTTGAAAATAACTATTATTTAAATACGTCTGCTAGTTGGGGAATAGATAATGTTGATAATAATAGTAATTTTACGCTACATTCAGATAATAATACAACACCATTAGCTCAAGATAAAATGCCAGAAGTATTAAAAATAATAAATGGAGATAATGCATTTATATCTGATACTAATAAAAACAATGGAAATCCAATATTAAAATGGGAAAGTAAAAAATAATAAAAAAATAAATATAGAGCAAATTAAATTGCTCTATATTTGTCTTTATCTTTAAATGGGTCTTTTTTATCAATGTGATCATAGAATAAAATACCATCTAGATGATCCATTTCATGTTGAAATGCAATTGCTAGTTCTTCACGTCCTCTAACTCTAATTCTATTACCATTCATGTCATAACCTTCAATAGTAACTCTAGCATATCTAGGAACGATACCACATACTTCACGATTTACACTTAAACATCCTTCTCCTAGTTCAACATATATTTTTTCCATTGAATTACTAACTATTTTTGGATTTATAATAACATAATTATCAAATTTACCTTCTTCATATTCATCTACTACTACAAAGTATCTTTTGTTAACTCCAATTTGTATAGCAGATAATCCCATACCAGGACGAAGATTATATTTTTCTGATAATTCTTCTATTTGACTATTAGTAAGATATTCAATCATATCTTCTATATTTTTTTTATCTTCTTTTGTAAGCGGGAATACTACTTCTTTACTTATAGTTCTAAGCCTTTTATCTTTTTCATCTAGGATATCTTTCATTCTTAACACATAATCACCCCGACGTAGCTATTATACTAAAAAAAAAAGAAAAAGAAAAGTCTTTTTCTAAATTATTGAGCCCAACGAGTTCCAATCACTATAACTAAAAGTATAAATAATACTAAAATAATTGCATAGATGGAATTGTTGTTATTGTTGTTTCCATAGTATGGATAATATTGTGGATATGACATGTTATTGCAACAAGTTGATCCTCCACCATAGTAGTACATAAACAATCCTCCTTTACTTAATCTATTATAGGTTATGTCAAATGACAAATTGTGTTAATTAAAGTTACCTAAAAAAATAAATATATTAAAAAAAACTATTTTATGATATTATAAAATAAGAAAGGTATGGTCAAAATGGCAAAAAGAAAAAAACATAGAAATGTTTTTAAATATTTAGATAAACCATTATTAATAGTAACAATTATTTTATTTGTAATTGGGCTTATTATGGTATTTTCATCATCTAATGTTACTGCTTATATGTCACATGCTGTTAGTCCATACAATTATTTTATTAAACAAGCAATATTTTTACTTTTAGGATTAATTTTATTTTTAATTATGATTCAGTTTAATACTAAAGTATATGGTATGTTTTCTTGGATATTATTAGTTGGTGTAAGTGCTAGTTTAGTTATATTATTGGTATATGGAAAAGCTACTAATAATGCAATTAGTTGGTTTGATTTTGGACCTTTTAGTTTTCAACCTAGTGAATTTATAAAAGTAATATATATAATTTGGATGGCTAGATTTTATGAAACAAATGAAAAAAAATTAAATTCATATACAAAAAGTCTTTTTCCACCTTTTGTAGCAGCAGGAATTACTTTATTAATTATATTACAACCTGATTTAGGTACAGCAATAATTTTTATGGTAATAGTTTTTACTCTTTTTGTATCATCACCAATACCTAAAATGATTAAAACAAAAACACTATTTGGTTGTATAGGTTTAGTTGGAGTTTTATGTTTAGTTTTAGTATCAACAGGTAATTCAATTTTACAAGAACGACAAGCTTCTCGTTTTGATTTTAAGAATCCATGTTCAAAATTATTAGATACAGGATCTCAAGTATGTAATGGATATATTGCAATAAATAATGGTGGATTAACAGGAGTAGGCTTAGGTAATTCAACTCAAAAATATTTATATTTGCCTGAACCATATACAGACTTTATTTTTGCAGTTATAGTAGAAGAGATGGGGGCAATCTTTGGAATAGGTATTATAGTATTATATATGTTTTTATTATATAGAATTTTAATGATAGGAAGAAAAAGTTATACTAATAGAGGAGCACTGATTTGTTATGGTGTTGCAGTATATATATTTTGTCATATTTCAATAAATTTATTAGGTTTGTTTGGGTTAATGCCACTTACAGGAGTACCTCTACCATTTATGAGTTATGGTGGTAGTTTTACCCTTTGTTTAATTGCAGCCTTAACAGCAGTACAAAGAGTAGCTGTAGATACAAAAATAAGAACTGAAGAAAAAAAATAAAGAAAGGTTAGGGAACTTTTCTTTTTTCTATATATGATATTTATAGGAGGAATATATGACTTTTAAATATCGATATAGAAAACAAATAATAATTATAAGTAGTGTAATATTATTAATAGGTTTAATAGTATCTTTTTATTTATATAATTATAATAATAAAAAGAAAGAAATTAATAAAAATACATCAAAACTTTTAGAAAGTACTAAAAAAGATAAAACTAAAACAAAAGCCAAAACAAAAGATGAACTTACTGAAATAATGGTAGATGTAAAAGGAGAAGTTATAAATGCTGGAATTTATACATTAAAGACAGGTAGTAGAGTAATAGATGCTATAAATATGGCAGGAGGATTAACTAATAAAGCTAATACAAGTGTTTTAAATTTGAGTAAAAAATTAACTGATGAGATGGTAATTATTGTATATAGTAATTATGAAGTAGAAAACTTTAAAAATACTAAAGAACAAGAAGAACAAATTCTAAATAATTGTATAACAGGATATGATAATGTTTCTAATGATGCTTGTATTACAAATGATGTTAATAAAGATAATCCAGGTAAAGTATCTATCAATAATGCAAGTATAGAAGAGTTAATGACTTTAACAGGAATAGGTGAGTCTAAAGCTAAAAGTATAATTGAATATAGAGAACAAAATGGTGGATTTAAATCTATTGAAGATATTAAAAATGTTACAGGTATAGGAGAAGCTTTATTTGATAAAATTAAGGAAAATATTACTTTGTAATTACTTATACTATATATTTTTAATAATAGTATTAATAATTTCACTATTTAGAATCAATTATAAATATACTAGTATTTATAATTCTAAAATGAAAGCTATAGATGGAACTATTACAAGTATTGATATAGATAGTAGTAAATTAAATATACGAATACATAATAAAGAAGATATTATAGGTATATTTTATTTTAAAGGTGATGAAGATAAAAACTTTATTGAAAAAAATCTTAATTTAGGAGATAAAATATTATTACAAGGAGAATTTTTTAGAGTATCTAAAACTAAAACAAAAGAATTATTTGATTATAGAAAATATTTAGAAAGAAAAGGTATATATTATCAAATAAAAATAGATAAAATTTATATATTATCTAAAAACAATAATATATTTTATTATATTAAAGATAAAATTATTAAAAGATGTAGTAATCCATATTTAAAAACTTTTATTTTGGGAGATAGTAGTAAAATAGATGATAATATCAAAGAAAATTATAAAAATATTGGAATAAGTCATTTATTTGCAATAAGTGGTATGCATATAACATTACTTTCAAGTATTTTATTAGCGATATTAAAAAAATTTAAAGTAAGTGAAGAATATCGATATTTATTAGTAGGAATATTTTTAATATTATATTTATTCTTAACAGGTATATCTCCATCAGTTTTACGTGCAGTATTATTTTTTATATTTTTTAGTATAAATAGATTATATTATTTCTATATAAAAAGTACTAATATATTTATTTTTATTTTGTCAATATCTTTACTTATAAATCCATTTTTTATATTTGAAGTATCATTTCTATATTCATTTATAATTAGTTATGCTTTAATTGTATTACAAAGATTTATTAATAATAATTCTAATTATTTTATAAAACTATTTAAAACATCATTAATATCATTTATAGTGAGTCTTCCTATAACTATGTATAATTTTAATAGTATTAATTTATTAAGTATTGTATACAATTTATTTTATGTTCCATTAATTAGTATTATAATTTTTCCATTATCAATACTTAGTTTTATATTTCCAAAGTTAATTATAATATTTAATATTTTTATTAATATATTAGAGTCAAGTACAACTATTATAAATGAAATAAATCTATTTAAATTTATTTTTAAAAGTATTCCTATAGTATTTTATTTTATATATTATTTGTTTATTATTATATTCTTTAAAGGATTAGTTACTAATAATAGAAAGTTAACTATATTACTACTTATAGCGGTATTAATCCATTATTTAATACCATATTTAGATAAAAGTGATTATTTATTAATGATTGATATAGGACAGGGTGACTCTATATTAATTCATACTAATAATAAAAATGTATTAATTGATACAGGAGGTATTAGAAGCTATAACGATAAAGAATATTCTGTAGTTAAAAATACAACAATTCCATTGTTGAAGAAAAAAGGTATAAAAAAGATAGATTATTTAATATTAACTCACGGAGATTATGATCATTTAGGTGATACTATTAATTTAATTAATAATTTTAATGTTAAAAAAATTCTTATAAATTCAAATAATATTAATAATTTAGAAGAGAATATTATAAAAAAATTTCCGAATATAGAAATGGCTAAAAGAAATTATTATTTTAAAATAGGAGATGCAGAATTTTTACAATTAAATAGTAATTTAAATGATGAAAATGATAGTAGTTTAGTTTTCTTAGTAGTAATTAATTTAAAAAAAATATTATTAATGGGAGATGCTAGTATAAAAAGTGAAAAAGATATACTTTCTAATTATAATTTAAGTAATATTGATATCTTAAAAGCTGGTCACCATGGAAGTAGAACAAGTAGTAGTGAAGAATTTATTAAAAAGATTTCACCAAAATTAATTTTAATTTCAGCAGGTGTTAATAATAAATTTAATCATCCTCATAAAGAAGTAATTAATTTATATAAAAAATATAACATTAAATATAGAATTACTAGTAAAGAAGGAAGCATCAAAATAAATTTGAATAATAAAAAAACATAGTAAAAAATAATTATTTAAAATAGATAAATATTTGTAGTTATTTAAAATTTATTTATAAAAACATTGCCTTTTTATATTAATTTTATTAAAATAAAAATAGTGGTGGTGATTATATGAAAGATATTAATAAATTAGTTGATAAATCTGATTATAACACTTTAAAACGCTCTTATATGAATGCTTGTAGTGATAAAAATTTTTATGAATATGTATCATCTCTTCCAATAGAGGAAGATATTTTAATAAAATATACATCTTTGTTAGAAGAAACATTTAAAGAATTTGAAAACTGTAGAAATTGTAAAAGTCTAACTAACTGCAAAAATAAAATAAATGGTTATAAATATATACCAGAAAAAACTGGAAATAGTATTACGTTTTCATATAAAGCATGTGATAAATTATTAAAAGAAGAAGCAAAAAATAAATATATGGATAATATAAAATATTATCAAATATCTACTGATTTAAGTAAAGCATCATTTAAAGATGTATATAAAGATGATAAAAAAAGAGTGCCTATTTTAAAATATATGACTGAATTTATAAAAGACTATACTAAAGGTAAAAAGACTAAAGGTTTATATTTAAATGGATCATTTGGTAGTGGAAAGACTTATTTAATCGCGGCCTTATTTAATGATTTAGCTAAAAAAGGAATTAAATCAGCAATTGTATATTATCCAGATTTTATAGTTGATTTAAAAGCATCATTTAATAAAGATGACTATATAGATAAATTTAATTATATAAAGAAAGTTCCTCTATTATTATTGGATGATATAGGAGCAGAAAATGTAAGTAATTATAATAGAGATGAAATTTTAGGACCAATTTTACAATATAGAATGGAAGAAGAATTACCAACATTTTTTACATCAAATTTAACAATTAGTGAATTAGAAAATAATCTCTCAATTACTAATTCGGGTGTTGATAAAGTAAAAGCAAGAAGAATTATTGAAAGAATTAAAAATTTATCAGTATCATTAGAATTAGTTAGTAAAAGTAGGAGGGATTAATAATGGATAAAAGTGTATATAATATGTTAATGCAATTTTTTAATAGTGATAATCAATCATTGTTAAAATTTTATGTTATGGTAAAAAAGACAAATATAAATGCATTAATTGATACACTTTTTTCGTTTATTAGTACTAATTTAGATAATTATGATGATAAGAATAATTTTAATGTTGTTTTATCAGCAATAGATTTTTTAAATATTTTAATTGATAGTAATAATAATGAGAAAATAAATAATAAAAAGGTATTAATATCACTAAAAAACATTGTAAGAAAAATTAATAATATCAGAAATGGTGAATTATTTTGTGATAAGACTACTTTATATAAAAATGCAGGAAAATTAGAACAAGGTATTAATAAAGTAATAGAAACAATTGATAATATAGAAATTAAAAATTATAATCAATATACATTAATTAAATATATAATAGATGAAACTAGAAATATAGATTATTTAGAACAGACTTTTATTTGTTTAAAAGATTCAGTAAATTCAGTAGATAAAAATGGTAATTCTTTATTTTATAATATATTAAAAAAGTGTATTGATATAATAATAAATTATGGAAAAAGTGGGAAAAGAGAGTTTTTATATTATAGTAATATTTTAGAAATTATAAAGAAAAATGATGAATTTAATAATAAAGATAAAAAGAAATGTATAGCGCTTATTAAGAAAAATTTAGGTAGTTCTGATATCAAAAAAGGAGATTATTATAAACAACACGCTTTTAATACATTAAAAAATATAGTAAATAATAATTTTGAAAATGATAATACAGTTGATAAGTTAGCTATGAAATATAATATTCATATTAATTTTAATAAAGATATCATAAATGAATTAAAAAAAGTTAAAGATATAAATGAAGATAAAAAAGAAATAATAGATGATTATATTATTAGTATAGATAGTGATAGTTGTACAGAAATAGATGATAGTCTATCAGCTAAAATACTACCAGATGGTACTTATTTGTTAGGTGTTCATATTGCAAGTCCACTTGCTTATATTTCATATGATTCTTATATGGTTGAAGAAGCTATTAAAAGAGCAAGTAGTATTTATTTGCCTAAATCTATGAAATTTTCAAATAAACAAATAAAAAACTGTATAACATTGTTTCCTGAAGAATTTTCTAAATCTATTGTTTCTTTAAATCAAGATCAAAATAAATATGCTAAGTCATATTATTTTAAAATAGATAAAGAAGGAAATATAGTAAATGAAATATTTTTAAAAACAATAATTAAAAATAAAGTAGCGTGTAGTTTTAATAAAGCTAATAAAATATTAGAATTTGGTGATGATAATTATGAATTGTATAATACACTTAGTATATTACAAAAAATATCAGAGTTAATTTCAAAAAATTTAAGACCTGAACAAATATATTTAGATAGAAAAGATAAAAATTTAAATCCCGAAGAATTAGTAGTTGGTAATTCAATTTCTGAAAAAATAGTAAATAATATTATGATTTTTACAGGTAAAGAAGTAGCAAATTTCTTTTATGAAAATAGTTATCCAACATTATACAGAATTCATAATATTGATACAAATCAATTATCTGATTTAAAAAAGGAAATAGATAAGACCTCAATCGTAAATAAAGAAGAATTTAATAGATTATATTCTACATTACTAAATCTATATCCTAAAGCAAGTTATGATACTAAAGGTTCTCATACAGGACTTAACTTACAACATTATTGCCATTGTACTTCTCCAATTAGGAGAGCTGCAGATATAGTTGTTGAGAATTCTTTAGATGTTTGTTATTTTGGTAATCCAAGTGATAAAGAAATTTATAATTTAGAAAATTCTGTTAATAAAGCAAAAAATATAATAAATAAAAGTTATAGTAATAATATATTATTTTTAGAACAGTATAATAATTTAAAAACAAAAGTAAAAAAATAATAATGTAAAGATATTGAAAAAATATTTATTTTTCTTGAAAAGAATAATGATATAATGTATTCTTTAACTATAAGGTGGTGTTTTATGAAAATTAATAAATCAGTAATTATTGTAATAAGTGCTTTGATATTAGTAAGTATAATTGGTGGTAGTTATGCTTGGTTAACTATAACTAAAAATGCCAAAAATACTAATAATATAACTGTTGGTACCTTAGAAATGAATTTAGATGATGAAATGACTGATGGAATAAAAATATTAAATGCAGTCCCAATAAAAGATGAAACAGGGAAAAAAAGTAAAGCTTATAAATTTACTTTAGAAAATACTGGAACTATAACAAGTGATTATTCTGTTTCATTAGAAAGTCAAGCATTGGATAGTTTAGATGATGATTCATTAAAAAATATGCCACAAAATCGTATTAAATGTAATTTTACTAAAGTTGTTAAAACAAAAACGGGAAAAGATATTGATAGTGAAAATGATATAAGTTCTGATTCTAGTGATATAACAAGATTATTAGATTCAAATCCATTATTTGATACTGGTTCATTAGAGCCTAATCAATATATTGAATATGAATTAAGATTATGGATAGATGAAGAAGCTACATCTGAAGAAATTAAAGGTACTGCATATATTGGTAAAATTAAGTTAGAAGCAAAACAACAGGAAATAGAGGAATAAAACTACAATACTTTAATTGAACTTTATAAAATATAGAACATAACAAGTTAATCTTGTTTTTTTTCTTTTTTTATGATATTATCAATATGTAATCAAAAACAGTGATTAAGGACATGATTATATTTTAAACTTATTAAGAGAGTCTATGGTTGGTGAAAATAGATTAAGAGAAATATAGTTACTACCTTAATAGTTGAATTATGAAAAGTAATTCCGGTATAGCCGTTATCAAAAGAAAGAAAAAGAATGGATGGTACCGTCATATAGACTCCTGTTAAAAGGAGTCTTTTTATTTTATAAGGAATTTACTTTGAAAGAAAGGAAAAAGATTATGATAAATATAAAGGAAAATGAAAAATTAAGTATAATGAATCATTCTTGTGCACATTTACTTGCACAAGCAGTAAAACATTTATATCCAAATGCTAAATTTTGGGTAGGACCAGTTATCGAAGAGGGATTTTATTATGATATTGATTTAGGTGATGATGTTATTAGTGAGGAAGATTTACCTAAAATTGAAAAAGAAATGAAAAAAATATCTAAAGATGGAAAAAGAATTGTAAGGGAAGAATTATCTAAAACTGAAGCATTAGAAAAGTTTAAAGATGATTTATATAAGATAGATTTAATTAATAGAATGGATGAGCAAAATACAGTTATAAGTTGTTATACTCAAGGAGACTTTACTGATCTTTGTCGTGGACCTCATGTTGAAACTGTAAAAGAATTAAAGTATTTTAAATTATTAAAAGTTAGTGGTGCTTATTGGAAGGGTGACGCTAAAAATAAAATGCTTCAAAGAATATATGGTATATGCTTTGATAATGAAGAGGCTTTAGAAAAACATCTACAAGATTTAGAAGAAGCAAAGCAAAGGGATCATCGAAAAATTGGTAAAGATTTAGGAATATTTATGACGCATGATTTAGTTGGTAAAGGTATGCCTATGTGGTTACCTAATGGCGCTACTATAAGATATAATTTAGAAAAGTATATCAAGGAAAAAGAACTTAAATTAGGCTATCAACATGTTTATACACCAAGTTTGGGAAGTGTTGAGTTATATAAAACTAGTGGACATTGGGATCACTATAAAGATGATATGTTTCCAATGATGAAATTAGATGATGAGGAATTTGTACTTAGACCAATGAATTGTCCACATCATATGTTAGTTTATAAAAATTCTTTGCATTCATATCGTGATTTACCAATTAGAATAGGAGAACTTGCTCATGACTTTAGATATGAGGCAAGTGGAGCAGTTTGTGGTTTAGAAAGAGTTAGATGTATGTGTCAAAATGATGCTCATATATTCTGTAGATTAGATCAAATAGGTGAAGAATTTTCTAAGGTAGTAAATTTAATATTAGATGTATATAAAGATTTTGGATTTAAAGATTACTCATTTAGATTATCACTTCGTGGAAAAGAAAAAGAAAAGTATTTTGATGATGATGAAATGTGGGATAAAGCAGAATCTATGTTAAGAAAAGTATTAACAGATTTAAATATAGATTTTTATGAAGCAGAAGATGAAGCTGCCTTTTATGGACCAAAATTAGATGTTCAAGTAAAATCTGCTATTGGTCATGACGTAACTTTATCAACTTGTCAATTAGACTTTTTATTACCTGAAAGATTTGATTTAACTTATATTAATGAATCAGGTGATAAGGTAAGACCTGTAGTAATACATCGAGCAATCTTAGGAACTTTAGATAGATTTACTGCATTTTTATTAGAAGAAACTAAAGGATTATTACCAACATGGCTTTCACCAATACAAGTTGCTATAATTCCAGTAAATAATGAATATCATTTAGAGTATTCTAAAAAAATCGAAAACTTATTAAAAGATAATGATATTAGAGTAAATCTTGATAATAGAGAAGAAAAACTTGGATATAGACTTCGTGAAGCTCAAACAAATAAAATTCCATATACATTAATATTAGGTGATAATGAAAAAAATGATAATACTGTTAGTTATAGATTACATGGACAAAAATCTACAACTACAGTAAAAATAGATGAATTTATTAAATTATTAAATGAAGAAATTAATTCTAAAAATAAAAATTAATTAAAATTTATGTTTTATATTATGAAGATAACAATCTAAAAATAGTGCTGTAAAAAAACGTAAATATATTATAAAAGTAGAAATTTTTTCTACTTTTTATTTTGTTTATATTTACAAAATTAACTTTATATAGTAATATTAAACTGAGCAGTGGTTGATTGTGGTAGAAAGTGGGGGATTAATATGTTCATGGGTGAATATCATCATAATATTGATGATAAAGGTAGACTTATTATTCCTGCCAAATTTCGTGAAAAATTAGGTGATGAGTTTATTATTACTCGTGGTATAGAAAATTGTCTTTTTGCATATTCAAGTAAGGATTGGAAAAAGATAGTTGAAAAATTAGAATCTCTACCTTTTACCAAAAAAGATGCGAGAAGTTTTAATCGTTTCTTTCTATCAGGCGCTACTAACGCAGAAATTGATAAACAAGGCCGTATAAATATTACCTCCCCATTAATTTCTTATGCCAATATCAAAAAAGAATGTGTAATAGTAGGTGTAGGAGATAGGTTTGAAATATGGACCTTGGAACAC
>CANRQD010000033.1 GCA_947632685.1 uncultured Bacilli bacterium
CTTTACCACCAAGCGGTTGCTGAGTAACCATTGAATAAGGACCAGTAGAACGTGCATGAAGTTTATCATCAACCATGTGGTGTAATTTAATCATATACATAACACCAACAGCAATACGATTATCAAATGGCTCACCCGTACGTCCATCATATAATACTGTTTTTCCGTCTTTATCCATTCCAGCTTCTTTCATCATATCTTCAATATCTTCAATATGAGCTCCATCAAATACTGGAGTTGCTATATGGACACCTAATTTTTTACAAGCCATTCCCATATGAATTTCAAGAATTTGTCCTAAGTTCATACGAGAAGGAACACCCTGTGGATTAAGCATGATATCAACAGGAGTACCATCTGGTAAGTATGGCATATCCTCTTCTGGAAGAATAAGTGATATAACACCTTTATTACCATGACGTCCAGACATCTTATCTCCAACTTGAATCTTACGTTTTTGAATTATATATACACGAATTACCTTAGATACTCCAGCAGGCAATTCATCATTATCTTTACGAGAATAAATCTTTATATCATGTACTATACCATCACCACCATGTGGAACACGAAGTGATGTATCACGAACCTCACGAGTTTTTTCACCAAATATAGCATGTAATAATTTTTCTTCTGATGTAAGTTCAGCCATACCTTTTGGAGTTACTTTACCAACTAAGATATCTCCTTCTTTTACCTCAGTACCAATAGTTACAATACCATTTTCATCTAGATTTTTTCTAGCTTCTTCACTAACATTAGGAATATCACGAGTAATCTCTTCAGGACCTAACTTAGTTTCACGACATTGCATTTCATAATCCTCTAAGTGTAGAGATGTCAATTTATCATCTTTTACTAAATTTTCATTTAATATTACAGCATCCTCATAGTTATAACCATTAAATGTCATGAAAGCTACAACCATATTTTTACCTAAAGCAAGTTCTCCCATATCTGTAGAATTACCATCAGCAATTATTGTCTTACCTGCTTTTACTGTATCTCCTACTTTTACAATAGGTCTTTGATGATTACAAATACCTGCATTCGCTAATTCAAAGTTAGCTAATTCATATGTTTCTTTTCCTTCTTTTGTTTTTATAATAATTTTTTTAGCATCAACATAATCAACTATACCATCAACACCAGCAACTATACATACACCAGAATCTTTTGCTGCTATATGCTCTACACCTGTTCCAACAAATGGAGCTTCAGTCTTAATTAAAGGCATTGCTTGACGTTGCATATTAGCACCCATTAATGCACGAGTTGCATCATCATGTTCCAAGAATGGAATACAACTTGTTGTAATAGAAACAACTTGTTGAGGAGATACATCAATATAATCAACTTGTTCAGGTTTTGCTAAAATATTTTCACCACGAAGTCTAGCATTAACAACTTCACTAATTATTACATTATCTTTATCAGTATCAACAGTTGATTGAGAAATTATATAATCAGCCTCTTCATCAGCTGTTAAATATTCAACTGTATCTGTTATTTTACAATCTACTACTTTTCGATATGGAGTCATTATAAATCCATATTCATCAACTTTTGCATAACTTGCTAATGAAGTAATAAGTCCGATATTAGGTCCTTCAGGAGATTCAATTGGACAAATTCTACCATAATGAGAGGTATTAACATCACGAACTTCTACACCAGCTCTATCACGTGAAAGTCCACCTGGTCCTAAAGCAGATAAACGACGCTTATTAGTAAGTTCTGCTATTGGGTTAGTTTGATCCATAAATTGAGAAAGTTGTGATGAACCAAAGAATTCTTTCATTGCTGCTGTAACTGGTCTAATATTAATTAATGTTTTTGGAGTTACTTCTTCCATCTCTTGTGTAGTCATTCTTTCACGTATAACTCGTTCCATACGAGATACACCTATTCTAAATTGATTTTGTAATAATTCTCCAACTTGACGAATACGTCTATTTCCTAAATGATCTATTTCATCATAATTACCTACTCCATGTAATAAATTTAGATAATATGAAACAGCTGCATACACATCAGAAATAGTAAGTCTTTTTTCAGTAATAGTTTGATCATTACCAATAACAACTATTTTCTTTTTCTTATCAGTAGGATCAACTATTTTTATTTCTTGAACTTTATTAAATGTATCTAATTCTTCATTAACTTTTATTTCTTTTACGCCATATCCATTTGTAAATACATCTTTTAAATCTTCAAGTAAAGCTTTAGTAAATACAGTACCTTTTTCGCATACTATTTTACCATCTACTTTTATATCTTCTGCTAAAGTTTGTCCTAATAATCTATCCATTACATTTAGTTTACGATTAAATTTATAACGACCAACACGAGCTAAATCATATCTGAATTCATCAAAAAATCTTGTAATAATTTGGTTTTTAGATGAATCAAGTGTTGCAGGTTCACCAGGTCTTAATTTTTCATAAATTTCAATTAAAGCTTCATCTGTATTTTTAGTTGAATCCTTAGCAATTGTATTTTCTAAATATTCATCTTTTCCAAATAAATCAAAAATTTCATCATCACTTGATAAACCAAATGCTCTAAGTAATGTAGTTAATGTAACTTTTCTTGTACGGTCAATTCTTACATATAATACATCTCTAGCGTCAGTTTCAAATTCTAACCAAGTACCTCTAGTAGGTATTATTTGAGAAGTAATTAATTCACGTCCATTTTTATCTATTTCACGATTAAAATAAACACTAGGAGAACGAACTAATTGAGAAACAATAACACGTTCAGCACCATTTATAACAAAAGTACCACTGCCAGTCATTATAGGCATATCACCCATGAATATTTCTTGTTCTTTTACTTCTCCTGTTTCACGATTAAAAAGACGCACCTCAACTTTTAACGGAGCGGAATAAGTTGTCTCTCTATCTTTACTTTCTTTAATAGAATATCTTGGTTCTTCAAAATGATAATCACCAAATTCTAAAGATAATGTTCCTGAAAAATTTTCAACAGGAAATAAATCTTCAAATACCTCTTTAATTCCAGTTTTTATAAACCATTCATATGATTTCTTTTGAATCTCTAATAAATCTTTTAATTCATATGAATTTCTTATCTTTGAGAAATTTCTTCTTTCTCTATGGTCACCACATTTTACTTTTTTAAATGCCACATTTTTCACCCCAAACACTATTTTTTTAAAGACCAAAATCGTATTAAAAATAACACGTTGCCAATTTATATTAATAACATAAATTTGTAAATAAGTCAACTAAAATGTACATTTTAATACAAAAAAGCCTTTCTTTTTTTCTAATATACTGACATTATATATTTTTTCTAAGTCGAATATTAACGATTTAGCACCCTGCTCCTTTCTAATAACTAAAAACAAAGTACCTGGCTCATTTAAATATTCTTTTGCATTCATAACAATATCATAAACAATTTTTTTACCTGCTCTAATAGGTGGATTAGTAATAATTGTATTATATTTAGTAAAAATATTATGATAGCAATTGCTTTCAAATACTCGACAATTACTACATTTATTTTCATCTAAATTTCTTTTTGCTAAATGCAAAGCTCTTAAATTAACATCTACCATATCAACTGATTTTGAAGTCAACTTGTTAACAATAATACCTAAAACACCATAACCACAACCCATATCTAAGACATTGGCTCCAACTTCTTCCAGCGGGATGGATTCAAGAAGAAGTCTACTGCCAAAATCAAGTCCATCTTTAGAAAAAACACCATTATCAGTAAAAAAAGAAAATTTGTGTCCTAATATAACACAATTATATTTCTTAATATTACTTGGTAATTTTTCATTGGTAAAGTATTGTCCCATATTATCGCTCCAAATGCAAAAAGAAAGAGATAACTTATACATAATGATAAAAGTTATCTCCTTTCGTATTCATATAATACAATATAATTAATTATTTGTCAATAAAAAAACAGAAGTTTAATCACGCTTCTGCCAAAAATATTTATAACATTTTCTCAACTTTATTAAAGTTAGCTAGTCTTCAATAAAATCCGCGTTTAATTACAGTAAAAACTGCTGTTTCTTATAAACATTAGCGAGTCACATTTCTCGCATTCAATATTTATTGCCCTCAAAATTGCGATGTACATCGACTGGCGTAGATTAATTACCATAAAATACAATAACATAAACATTGTAAAAACCGCAATAAACATTTACTATTGGCAACCAGCCTATTGTATCTATTACATATATTAATAATAGAACCATTTAAATCATAATAAATATGATCTAAATATAAATATTAAAGTAAAACACAATAATATAAAATAATATATATAATAATAATACAATCTTTCAAAAATAAATTATTCGTATTCCAATACGATACATCTATTTTTGTAATTTAATTATATCATATTATATAAATAAGTCAATATATTTTTTCTTTTTTTACAATTAAAGCAAAAAAAGAGAACCATTATTGTTATCATAATTAATTCTCTTTTATACTTAAATACTAATTAAATAAATTATTTAAACTATCTAAATCTACATTAGAATCGTTTTCAACAATACTTTTATCATCAGCTAATTCTGTACTATCATCAACAAACGAATTATCATCTGAATCCATATCTAATACTTCTATATTATCCAAAGATTCAGCAGTACTATCATCAATATTCATTTCTAAAATATTAATACCTTTTTCATTAAAGAATTCAAAGGTTTCTTTTAATTCTTCTGGAAGACTATCGTCAATAATTAATCTTCCATTTGCATCAACATACTTAGCATAAGCTTTTTTTGCTTCTTCGCTTAATTTTATCATAGTACAGCTTCCTATTTATCTTTATCAGCTCTTGCTGCATTTTCATAACTAACAGCTAAGTTTGAAACAACGCCTAAAGCATAATTATAATCTTTAATGTTGTTTTCTAGATTTTTTACTGCCTTAGTATAAAACTTTTTTGCTTTACTACCATTCCAATATGGACCAGAACCATTACCCTTCATCATTTGTTCTAAATCACTGCTTAATTTAGTTAATTTTTTCTGTAAAGCTCCTAAAGTAGTATTCATCTTTATAACGTCACTTTTAATGTTCTTCTTTACACCACGTTTGTTGCCTGCCATATTATCCTCCTTTAACTAAAATTTATTACTAATATTATTCTACATCAGTATCTACACTACTAGCATCAAAAGCATTACCAGCATCACTAGATACATCTCCAGAAGCTTCGCCAGCATCTACACCACCAGCGTCTACAGTATCACTAGAAACATCTCCAGATGCTTCACTAGTATCTACACCACTAGCATCTGCAGTATCACCAGAAGCATTACTAGCATCAGAAGTTTCAGTAGAAGTACTGCTATCACTACTTTGAGTGTAATTACCACTGCTATTATCAGTAGTATTATTGGCAGTTCCATTACTATCTGCTTGATTTAAAGCTTGTTCTAGTTTATCTTCAAGTTCCTTAACTCTATTTTCAATAGTTGCAAATTCAAATGCACTTATTAAATCATTTTTACGATTTGTACAATAGCCAGCCTGATTTCCTACTCTAGTACTAGCCTTATTTACACTACGTTTAAGTTTATCACCTTTAACTTTAGATTTAGAATTTGCTAATTGACTTGATAATTCATTAAATTTTTTTGTTATTGAGTTATAATCCTCAATAATAGCATCATATGAAGATTGAGCCTCATTTTGAACATCTATGTCCTCGTCATTAACAGTTGATGGTACACTAATTTTAAGAGTTAATTGTTCTGCAGTAATTAATGTTGAACTCTGTTGTAGCGCCATAATATATCCCTCCTATCTTATTATATTACAAATTTATAATAACACATTAAATTTAAAAGTCAACGTATTTAATAATAAAACTATATTAATTTACAGAAAAAATATACTTATTTTACATTAATATAACAATACTTTTATTCCATTTTTTAAACCTGAATATTTTACTATATTATTTTTATTTATAACAAATCCATCAGAAGTATATAAATTAACATCCTCTTTTTTTTGATAATTATTATTTGATAATTCGCATAAAGAATCTTGAACAATATCTATTGCTTCTTGTGTTTTTATACTAATTGGTAAAAAGATATCAAATTCTTCATTTAGAGTAACAGCATAAACTGTAATTAATATTTTATTCATAATATTTAATTCTGTATCTCCTTTCTACAATGTAGGAAATTTTAAATATTCTGGTACACCATCTTTTACTAAAACAATAGTATCATTTGCTGGATTAATATTATTTAAGTAATATAAGTTTTCATATGAAAAAGCATATTGTGAATCAAAATCATTACCAACCCAAATACCATTTTGGTTATCAACAAAATCTGATAATTTACCATTTATTAATTTTCCAAATAATTCTGCATTATCATATAGTATAAACTTAAAGCTATTATTTTGTGTATTTATTATTAAGTCATCTATATTACTTACTGACGAATTTTCCTCTTTTAATTTTGTCAAATGAGAATTTAATTTTGAATAGCCTAAAACAAAAATCACAAATTTTTTACTAGATTGTTGTTTATTTATCTTACTTATATTTGATAATAATACTGGTGTAATTTTTCTAAAATTAGAATCATAATATGTAATTCCAATAGGAATATTAATTTTTATATTATCCATGGAATTTAAGACAATAATATTTGTATCAGAATGATAAGACAATATTTGTAATAATTTCAAAGTAAATTTTGCTAAAACATCTGGCTTATCTGATGACATTAAACTAATTTTTTTAGAAAAATCAAAATAACCCGTTTGAGCAGTAATAATATTAACTCCTAATGGAACCATATTTAAATTAGTAATATATTTTTTTATATATAATAGTTCTAATCTTTTTGGAACTATTGGTACTGGTTTAGCTTTATATTTAAATAATCCATTAAGTTTATCAATTACATAATTTAGATTTTTCATCTCATCATCTTCATTAAATGCCATAGCAACTTGAAATTCTCGGCATTCACCATTTATTTCAATAAGACCTCTACCAGGATTTTTAGATGGTATTACTGCATTTGAAAAATAATTACCATATTCAGTTTGATCTGCCAAATTTAAAACTATTTTTTTAGAAAAATTACTTTCAACACTATAACTTAGTGCCAATCCACTGATTCCAGCAATAATAAAATTTATTCCATATTTAGTACAATCTCTTGTAATTGTACTAAACATATTATCATAAATATCTTCAAAACTTTCTCTAAATACATCCATTCCATATAAAATAACTATAATATTCTGAAAAATACCTTTGCCATTTCTTACACTTGTTGCAAAATCCCCACCATTTTCTGAATAATATTTTTTTCTCTTATTTAACTCTGCTTCTAACATATAAAATAAATATGATATTTTATTTTTATCATTTATATTTAATACATCACCAACTTGTGGTGCTTTAGAAAACTTTTTTAGTTTTTCTGCGCCTAAATCTATTATATAAAAATTAACTTCTTCAGGTCTATGAGTAATAATTGTAGAGTAAATGATTGTAGAAAGCAATGTATTTTTTCCCATACCACTTATTCCAATTATAAATATATTTCCATCAGTTGTTATTGGTAAGGAAACAACTCCTTGACTTTGATGTTGTGGATCATCATATTCTCCAATAATTGGAGCAATATTAAATGGTTTTATATCCATTTTGTATTTATTTGCTAAGTTGTTATAATACAAAAGTTTTGGTACATTATCTAGCCATAATTGACTATATTCATAACCATTTTCTTTAGAAATATCTACTATATATTTTAATATATTGTTAAGCTCTTCACCTAATTTCTTACCATTAGAATTTACTAAGCTATCATCTTTACCAGAAATGTTTTTATATATATCCCCAATATTATTAATAAAAGAAATTGAATTATCTATTTTAGATACAATCTTAGATGATGGAACATATTGAACTCCAGAATAGCCAGATTGACCTTCTACAAAATATTCATCATAACCTACTAATAGATAAAATCTACCTGATTCTTTTAAATAAGCTGCATCTGGTCTCATTATCATATCTTTACTATCTTCTGCAGTTTGAACTTTACAACATACTTTAAATTTTGAATTTGACCATATTTGATCATCTACAACACCACTTGGCTTTTGCGTTGCAAGAATTAAATGTATACCTAAACTACGCCCTATTCTTGCTGCACTTACCAACTCATCCATAAAATCAGGCTGCTGTGCCTTTAATTCAGCAAATTCATCACATATAATAAATAAATGTGACATGCTTTCTTTTAGTGTACCCTCTCTAACTAAACTTTGATATTTATAAATATCAATATTACCAGTATTTAAATATTCTTTTGCTTCATTGAATTTTTTTTGTCTTCTTTGCAACTCACTTTTTATAGATACTAGAGTCCTACTCATTTCAGCCTTATCCAAGTTTGTAATTGTTCCAACTAAATGTGGAAGTTTTACTCCTGTTTTTCTATTTTCAAAGGCACCAGCAAGACCTCCACCTTTATAATCTATTAACACAAACTGAACTTCTTTAGGACTATAATTAATTGCTAATGATAATATATAAGTAATTATAAATTCTGACTTACCTGATCCAGTCATACCCGCTATTAAACCATGTGGACCATGTTTTTTTTCATGTAAATCTAATGTTAAAATATTTCCACTTGCATCTACTCCTATAGGTGTTGAAAGACTATTTACAACTGGTGAAGTATTCCATCTATTAATTATATTTAGTTGTTCTAAATTACCAACACCATACATTTCTAAAAATCCTAGCTTATCAGGTAATAATCCTTGGGCTTCATTATCAATTTTTATTGGTATATTAGACAATAAATCTATACATTTATCAAAATCTATCTTTTTATCTAAAAGTTCAGGTTTAAATTTAAAATTAGTACCTTCTTCCATTTCAGACTTAAAATAAGAACATTCAGCATCATTATAAACTATAAAAGAGTTACAACCAGTAGGTATATAAGACATTTTTTCTGCAAACATTAAAATACTAAAATTTGAGTTTCTACCATTTGACATAATTTTTTCAATTAGTGATAGACCTCTATATTTTTCAATGCAATCAGATATTACTAAATAGTAACTTGAATTAATAATTTTATCAGAATCATTTGAAGTTTTATTCTTATTAAATACTTTAACTAATTCACTTGAGATACTTTCTGCATCTCGTAAATTTGATGCAAAATATCTAATATTTTTATCATCACTCCAACAATGGTTTAAATTTTTTATTTTATTTAAACTAGAAAATTCTGATGTAAATACTACTAATTTTAAATTTTTATAATCGTGCAATGTAGCAAGTTGCAAAATTATTGAATTAAGTAATGGATCATAAAAACCACTACTATTTATTATAGCCAAAGAATTATTTTTTAAATTTATGCTAAAAGGAGCATCATTTATATATTTATACTCTTCTATTAATTTATCTATTTCATCAAGAAGCTTTTCATTATCTACTATTAAATCTGGTCTTTTATAATCAAAATCAATATTTGATAATATTTTACCTACACCAAATTTTATAGATAAAAATGATTCATAATCTATATTTCTAGAAAACAAGTATGATGTTTTTTTCTGAATTATATTTTCACATTCAAGTAATGATAAGCTATTAAATTCTAAAATTCCTTTTTGTTCTGTTACAATACTTTGTAATTTTTTTCTTTTTCGTTTTAAATACTTTTTATAATTATGAACTCTTACTCTTTCCATAATTACGTTTCTAATTCTGCTAGCAATATATTCAACAATTGGCCATACTATACCAATTATAAGCATTACTGCACCCATTATCATTGTAGTAACAAATGATTCTTTATTTATTGTTCCTTTATGATAATTTTGAATTGCGTAATATACAGATACTAAAGATGTAATACTCATTAAACCTGCTGGTATCAACTGCGCCATTAGTGACATACCATCATTCTTTATTTTTTCTCCAGGACTTGTAAATGTTATATTATATCGTTCTGCTTTTTTTCTAAATACTGGTGATTTCGAAAAATAATCAGTTTGATCATAAAAATCTTTTACAATTTCTTCAGTTTTATTATCTGGAACTTTTAATTGAATTTTGTTTGGTTGAAGTTTATCACTAAAATAATTTAATGTTCCTTTAGGAGCACTTATTAATATTTTATTACCAAGTAATATTATTTTCATACCCATAACAAAAATATTATCAAAATTATATAAAGTTGCTTTTTCAATACGCTTATTATTAACATAAATTGGTATATTAGGTGATAAATTTTGATATTCCCAAATTCCATTATTATTAATTAATTTAAGTTGCTCTTTAGCAACATTTGGTGATAAAAAGGCAACATCACATTTTTGTCCTTGACCAAATACTAAAGAAGCATCAGGATTTATAGAATAGATATTGTAACTACTATCATCACCTGGTAAAACATATAATATAATATTTTCTTTTTTTAAAAACTTTAATGAATAAAAGCAAAATTCTTTTAATTCCATTTTATCAATATAATTGTTATTAGATATTAAAAAAGTTTCCTCATTTGATGTTATAATCCATTTACCATTTTCTGATAAAATATTTGTCAGATTTCTTACTCTACCTTCTGAATCACAATCCGTCAATATATAACTACCAGATACTTCTTTTGGTAATCTAAATGTATATATCCTATCACTATGTAAAATATATATTAACATTTAAATCACCTCAATCCCTTTTATTCTTACCCTATTATAATGATTATAACATTTATTTCTATGTTTTAAAAGTTTTTTGCAAAAAAAAGAAGTTAAATTATTTAACTTCTACAGTAGCTCCAGCTTCTTCAAGCTTAGCTTTGATTTCATTAGCTTCATCTACAGGGATATTTTCTTTTACTACACCATTTTGATCTACTATATCTTTAGATTCTTTTAATCCAAGTCCTGTAATTTCTTTAACTACTTTAATAACTGCAACTTTTCCAGCACCTGGATCTGCAATACTTACAGTAACAACACTTGGTTCACTTGATGCAGCATCTCCACCTGCAACTGGTGCAGCAACAGCAACTGCTGATGGATCTACTCCAAATTCCTCTTTCATTGCATCTACTAATTCTTTAATTTCTAATAAATTCATTTCTTTTAAACTACTAATAAAATCTTCTTTAGTTAATTTAGCCATATTCTAATTCCTCCTTATTTTTATTTAAATTAATTTTCTTCTTTTTGTTTGCTATATAAATCTAAGCATATTGATAGGTCTCTTACTAAACCAATCATACCTCCAGCTAACATAGTAAGTAATCCTTCTCTAGATGGTAATGTAGCATATTCTGCTAATTTTGCCTTGTCAGCAATTTCTCCATCTACAATCCCTACTTTTAAAACTAGTGCTGGATGTTCTTTAGCAAAGTCAGTTAGTACTTTGATTGCAGCAACTTGATCATCACTATAAGCAAAAGCACTTGGACCAACTAAACTATCCTTTAAATCTACTTTTAAATCATCAAATGCTCTAGACATTAATGTATTTTTATATACTTTATAATCTGAATTTGCATCTTTTAATTTAACACGTAATTCTTTTGCTTCACTATCAGTAATACCACGATAATCGAATAAAACTATAGATTTAGAGTTTTCTACACGATCTTTAATTTCATCAATTATCTTTTGCTTTGCTTCTAATACTTTAGCATTTGCCATAAAACACCTCCTTATTTATTTTAGGGATGCCACAAAAAAGATTCTTGAATTGATACCAAGAATCTTGAACACTTTTTTTTACAAGTCCTCGGTAGGATTTATTTTTATACCTAC
>CANRQD010000034.1 GCA_947632685.1 uncultured Bacilli bacterium
CAAAAATTGTTATAATGCTGGTTCAATTATTAATGGATGGGAGATAGGAGGAATAGTTGGAGGATTAGCAGGTTCAGTTATTAATACATATAATTTAGGTGAAGTATCAGGCACAAATTCAGGTGGTATAGTAGGGCAATTACATAATAGAGGTTTAATAAAAGATTCATATAGTTCTGGTACTAGTGGTTGTGGAATAGTTGCAAGTATTACTGATAGTAATAATCAAAAACTCGAAAATAATCATTATTTAAAAGAAAAGGCTACTTATGGAATATGTGGATCTAATAATAGTAATTATGAGCGAAATTCATCTCCAAATGGTGCTTCTTTCTTAGAACAAAGTCAAATGCCAAGTGTATTGTCTATAATAAGTGGAGATAATGCATTTATAGTTGATACTAATAAAAACAATGGAAATCCAATATTAAAATGGGAAAGTAAATAAAAATAAATTGTAAGAATACAGCATAAATATAGTATAAATAATATTATTCTATTTAAGGTATTGGTTAACTTGATATGTTGTAAGAGTACATGATATGAAATTTAGATATATTTAGTATTTTACTTGTTACTAATATTAATTAAATAAGCCTAATATTTATTATTAATTATACTGTTATAAAAAAAAGGTTGACACATACAATATTATTAGTTATAATTAATAACTGAAGGAAAGGAAGGTATATATGGCAGTAAAATTAAGATTAACAAGAATGGGTGCTAAAAAACATCCAACATATAGAATTGTTGCAACTGATTCAAGAAGACCTAGAGATGGACAATATTTAGAATTAATAGGAACTTATAGTCCAGTAGGAAAAAGTGAAGTAAAAATCAATAAGGAAATAGCATTAAAATGGTTAAATAATGGTGCTATTCCTACTGATACAGTTAAAAACTTATTTAGTAAAGCAGGAATCATGAAAAAATTTGCTGAAGCAAAAGATAAGAAGGCTAAATAATATGGATTTAGTAAGTCTAACAGAAAAGATTGTTAAATCACTTGTTTTAGATGAAGAAAGTGTTAGTGTTAAAGAATTCCCCACAGATGAAGAAAATGTTATTTTAATACAAGTAATGGTTTCAGAAGATGATATGGGTAGAGTAATTGGTAAAGCAGGTAAAACTGCTAATGCAATTAGAACACTAGTTCAAGCAAGCAGTAGTCTAAAAGAAAATAAATATGTAAAAATAGACATTGATAAGTTTTAAGCAACTATTGTTGCTTTTTTTCTTGTAGAAAAACTAATTTAGTATTATACTAAATATAGTTAGAATTGGAGGTTTTCTATGAAAAGAATAATTAGCGCAATTATTATGTTAATTGTATTTGTACCACTTTTAATAATAGGTGGAAAACCATTTGCAATATTAATGTCACTATTAGCAGTTTTAGGCTTATATGAGTTGTTAAATATGAGAGAAACTAAGAAAAAGTTTCCATTTTTAATGAAGGTTTTTGCATATATCTTAGTTTTGTTTTTCTCACTTAATAATTTTACATCAATTGAATTTCAATATAACCTAGATTATAGAGTAATGTCATTTATAATATTTGTATTTTTATTACCTATGGTATTTATTAATGATAGTAAAAAATATAATATAAATGATGCTTTATTTTTAGTAGGATCAACTTTATTTATTGGTTTAAGCTTTAATTTAATAATTATTACACGTAATTATGACATATTATATATTGTATACTTATTAATAATTACAATACTTACAGATACATTTGCTTTAATTACGGGTAAATTAATTGGAAAACATAAATTAGCACCAATAATTTCTCCTAATAAAACATATGAAGGATTATTTGGAGGATTAATTATAGGAGTAGTATCTTCTGTTGTATTTTATCATGTAGCTATAAATGGTAGTTTACCGCTTTCTATATTGATATTAATTACAACTGCTTTAGCAGTAATTGGTCAATTAGGAGATTTAGTATTTTCTGCAATAAAAAGATATTATGGAGCTAAGGACTTTTCTGATTTAATTCCCGGACATGGTGGAATTTTAGATAGACTTGATAGTATAATATTTGTTGTTTTAGCATCAATATTATTTTTAGGTATTTTATAGGAGGAAGTTATGACATTAATTATTTTTATACTTGTATTAGGTACAATTATATTTGTCCATGAATTAGGACATTTTATCTTTGCTAAATTAATGGGTGTTTACGTATATGAATTTTCATTAGGTATGGGTCCTAGACTTCTTCATAAAAAAGGTAAAGAAACAGAATATTGCTTAAGATTAATTCCAATTGGTGGTTTTTGTTCAATGGCTGGGGAAGAAATTGATGAAGAAGAAATAAAAGTTCCAAAAAGTAAAAGACTTCAAGCTAAAAAACCTTGGCAAAGATTTTTAATAATGTTTTTTGGACCAGGATTTAACTTTATTTTTGCAATATTAATTTTATTTTTTGTAGCATTATTTTGTGGAAGTTATAGTTATGATCCATTAGTTTCAAGTGTTAATAATAATTATCCTGCAAAAATAGCAGGTATAGAAAAAGGAGATAAAATTCTTGAAATTAATGGTAAAAAAGTAAAAACTACTGATGATGCAACCTTATATTTTACTCTTAATGCTAAAAATAAGGCTATTCCAATTAAAGTTGAAAAGAAAAATAATGATATAAAGGAATATAAAGTAAAACCAAAGAAAGAAACTAAAGATGGCACAACTAGTTATAAATTTGGGATAACTATAAAAGGTAAAAAACAATATGGAATTATTAATTCATTGAAATATACTGTAGTAAAAACAGGTTCTTTATTTAAACAAATGTGGATTACAGTAGTAAGTTTATTTACTGGAGGAGTTAGTGTAAAGCAATTATCTGGACCAGTAGGTATTTATTCTATAGTAGGAGAACAGAGTAAAGCTGGATTATCTAGTATCTTATATTTAATGGCATTTTTAAGTATAAATGTAGGCTTTTTAAATCTAATACCATTACCTGCGTTTGATGGAGGACATATCCTATTTATAATTATTGAAAAAATAAAAGGTTCTCCAGTATCTCCAAGAATAGAAAATATGATTCATACAGTCGGTTTATTTTTATTGATGTTATTAATGATATATATAACATTTAATGATGTATTAAGATTATTTTAGAACAAGGGGAGAAGTATATGAATAAAATAATAGAAAGATTATTATTAATATTTTTATTACTTCAACCATTTTTAGATGCCATTGCAACAACTAAACTAAATACTATAAACATTATAATTAGAGGTCTATTTTTAATATTTATAGTTATAAATATATTTATAAATAAAAATAATTTTAAAATACTAATTTCTTTAATACTAATTTTTTTGATTACATTTAGTATAAATATATATCTTGGTAGAGGATTAATAAATTCTCTTTCTAGTTTAATGAAATTATATTATATTCCTATTACAATTATATTTTTCATAGATATTAGAAATAATATAACAGATAAGCATCTTACTTATGTATTGTTTATATATCTTATATTATTCTTATTATCTTATATATTTGGATTTGGTAATAATATATATAAAGCAGCAGTTGGTAAGAGTGGTTTTAAGGGTGTTTTTAATTCTGTAAATGAAATAAGCGCTATTATAATTGGATTATTGCCTATATGTTTAAATTATTTAAAAGAAAAAAAGAATATTATATTATCAATAATCTTAATATTATTTGTATTTTTAGTGGCATTACTTACAGGTACTAAAGTATTAACTATAGGTTTATTAATAACTATGATATTTATATATTATAAAGATGTGAGAAATAGAATTAAAAATATGTCAACTTTAAAAAAAATAATATCAATAATAATATTATTATTATTAGTTATATGTAGTATCTATTTATTAACATATACAAGATTTTATAAAAATATGGTAGTTCAACAAAAGTTCTTTAAAGTATATGATATATTATCTTTAGAGTTTATAAATAAAATTATATTTAATGATAGATTAGCCTTTTTAAAAGATAATTTTATATTTTATATTTCCCAAAATATTATAAATATATTATTTGGTATAGGCTATAATAACATTATTATAAAATTGGTAGAAATAGATATATTTGATATTTTATTTCGATTTGGTATTTTAGGTTTAATTAGTTTTATTATACCTATTATCTATGTAATTAAAAAATTAAGAATAAATAATATATATGTATATAGTTTAATATTATTAGTATTAATTTCATTAACTTCAGGACATGTTTTATTAAGTCCTAATGTTTCTATATATTTTTCTTATATTATCTTAATAGCAAATAATAAATTAAAAGAGAAAAGTAGTTAAGGAAACTACTTTTTGTTATGCTATAATATAGATAGGAGGTGATACTTTGATAGTTGGAGTTTTAGTAGAATTAGCAAATAAAACATTAGATAGAATATTTGATTATAAAGTTGATGATAATATAAAAAATGATATTAAAATAGGTATCAGAGTAGAAGTTCCTTTTGGTAAACAAACTTTAGAAGGATTTGTTTTACATATAAAAGATTATAGTGATGTTGATAATTTAAAAAGTGTTATAAGAGTAATAGATTCTGATGTAGTTTTAAATAAAGAATTAATTGAATTAGGGAAGGTAATGAAAGAGAATACTTTAGCAACTCTTATTAGTTGTTATCAAGTAATGTTACCACGAGCATTAAAAGCTAAGAAGAAAAATAATATAACTAAAAAATATGATACATATTACAAATTAGTTAAAAATATAGATTATAAATTTAATTTATCACAACAAAAAATTATAGATTGTTTTAATAATAATCCTTTAGTAAAGAGAGATGAATTATTAAAGATATCTCCATCTAGTTTAAAAACACTTGTTAATAAAAAAATTTTAGTAGAGGAAAAAATTGAGCATTATAGAATAGAGTATAATAAGAAAAATAGTAATATAAAAGTTTTAACTCCTACTCAGGAAAAAGTAGTAGAAGAAGTTAATTTAAATAGAAGTGATGTTTATTTATTACATGGTGTTACTGGTAGTGGTAAAACAGAGGTGTATATTAAACTTATATCTAAAGTTATTTCGAATGGAAAAACGGCAATTATGTTAGTGCCAGAAATATCTTTGACACCACAAATGATTAGTCGTTTTTCAGAGGTATTTGGTAGTAGAATTGCCGCTATTCATTCAGCTTTATCCGAAGGGGAAAAATATGATGAGTGGCGAAGAATAAATAGGGGTGAGGCAGATATTGTAATAGGTGCTAGAAGTGCTATTTTTGCACCACTTAATAATTTAGGAATAATAATTATTGATGAAGAACATAGTGATTCATATAAGCAAGATACAAATCCAAGATACAATGCAAAAGATATTGCAATTGTAAGGAGTAAAACTAATAATTGTCCTGTTGTTATGGGAAGTGCAACGCCATCACTTGAGGCCTTTGCAAGAGCTAAAAAAGGTGTTTATAAACTATTAAGTATGCCTAATAGAATTAATGGTAAAGATTTGCCTGATGTAACATTGATAGATATGAATATTGAAGCTAAAAAAAGTAAATTACATATTTCGACACCTCTTTTAAATTCTATAAAAGAGGTGATTGATAATAATAATCAGGTCATATTATTACTAAATAGACGTGGGTATTCGTCATTTGTAACTTGTAAAAATTGTGGATATACTTTTAAATGTCCAAATTGTGATATTACATTAACTTACCATAAAACATCAAATACATTGAGATGTCATTATTGTGGCTATGGAACGAAGGTTTATAAAGAATGTCCAGAGTGTCATGAAGAAGCAGTTTCAAATTTAGGAGTTGGAACAGAAAAAATAGAAGAAGAATTAAAAGAATTAGTTCCTAATGCTAAGGTACTTAGGATGGATTTTGATACTACTAGTAGAAAAGGTATGCATGAGAAGATGATATCATCATTTAAAAAACATGAATATGATATCTTACTAGGAACTCAAATAGTAGCCAAAGGATTAGATTTTGAAAATGTTACATTAGTTGGTGTTATTAATGCTGATACATCACTTAATATTCCAGACTTTAGAAGTAGTGAAAATACGTTTTCCCTTCTTTCTCAAGTATCAGGTAGAAGTGGTAGAAGTAATAAAAAAGGAAATGTAATAATACAAACCTTTAATCCTGAGCATTATGCAATAAAATATACTAAAACTCATGATTATATAGGTTTTTATAATCATGAAATGACAATCAGAAAAGCGTTAAAATATCCACCATATTATTATATATGTTACTTAAAAATAAGTAGTAAAGACTATGATATTGCAAGTATAGAAGCTAATAAAATTAAAAAAAGTTTAGAAAGAAATCTTAAAAATACTATCATACTTGGACCATCTGTTGCAAATATATTTAAAATGAATAATATATATAGATATGGAATTATATTAAAATATAAATATGAAGAAAACTTATATAAAACATTAAATATATTAGTAGAGCACTATAGAAATAATAATAAAGTAAATATAGATATAGATTTTAATCCAAATCATTTTTAGAGTCATTTACATATAATCTATTTTATTATATAATTATAATAAGAGGTAGATATGAAACATAATAAATTTTTTAATGAAAACATGGATGATGAACCAACAAAAAATATAAGTAGGACAAATAAAACTAATGATAGTAATAATATATTATCATATATAATTCTTATAGTTTTAGGAATAGTTTCTATAATTGGGGTTATATATTATGCATTAGAATATTTTTCTACTAAATAAGGTGGGATTATATGTTGAATCAAATATTAGAACGAGAGGATATAAAAGATTTTATAAAATTACTAACAACAGAATCATTATATATAAATAAAAATGTTCCAAACAAAATAAGTGAGGAAAAGATAACTAAAATAGAATATTCTCTTTATACATTTGTAGATGCTATCATAAAATATTTTATTATAATAGGGGATATAGAATTATTTGATAATTATTTAGATCAATTAAAAAGAATTATAAAAAAGGTAGAAAATCATAATGATATTCAAATAGGAATTATCAAATTATTAATAAAATATGTTGCTCATAAAATTAATATAGAAAATTTAGATGATATAGAAAGCAAAAAAAAATTAGTAGAATATTTCTATAATAGCTATATAGTAGAAGGATATTTTTATCATGGTTTTCCGTATGTATATAAAAATAATGTATTAACAAATGGATTAGATCCAAATAATTATTATGAATCTTTAAATGAAATAAAAGAAATAGATAAGATACTAAATAAGTATAAATTAGAAAATATTTTTTCTAAAGGATTAGATAAAATACCATATATATCAGTAACAGATTCTTTATTTATGGCATATTTTTATGCTACATCATCACCACTTTATTTAAAAGAATTATGCATAGATATAAGTAATAATAGTAAAAAAAATAATGAATGTGCATATATATTAAAAGATTATAATGAATGTAAGGAAAATATTAATTTATTTATTAAAAGAAAAGAAGTAAAAGAAAGTGATAAAATAAAAATATTTACATTCTTAGAAAATGAATGGACTAAATTAGATATAAGTAATGCTAATCCAATTATTGCTATTATAAAAAGAAAAGAACTAGGTAAAAATTATTTATCTAATTATCAAAATATTCTAAATAATTTAGAAAATACTGATATTACAACAAGTATTAAAAAAATATTAGAAACTAGATATAATGAAGAAGAAATAATCAATAGAATTCCTAGTGATAAAATAACTATATTAGAATTACCTAATATAAAAGAATTATACAAGAAAAAAGAAAATGTAAAGAAAGAAGATAAGCAAGAAGAAAAGCTAGAATCTAGCAATTTAGAACCTGTTATTAATGAAACTGGTAGTGCAACTATAGTAGCACTACTTGGAGTATTTCTAATAACATTAGGTGTTACAATAACAATTATAATGTTAGGAAAGTGATAAAATATGAGAATAGTATTTATGGGAACTCCAGATTTTGCAGTTCCTATTTTAGAAGGTTTAATAGAAAATTATGATGTTATAGGAGTAGTTAGTCAACCAGATAAAAAAGTAGGGAGAAAGCAAATTTTAACTGAAACACCTATAAAAAAAGTTGCTTTAAAAAACAATATTAAAGTATTTCAACCAGAGAATATAAAAAAAGATTATCAACAGATAATAGAAATGAATCCAGATATAATTATTACTTGTGCATATGGACAAATAATTCCAAAAGAATTGCTTGAATATCCAAAATATAAATGTATAAATGTCCATGCCTCACTTTTACCTAAATTAAGGGGTGGTGCTCCTATTCATAAAGCAATTATTGAAGGATATGAAAAAACAGGAATTACTATAATGTATATGGATGAAGCTATGGATAGTGGAGATGTAATAGCAAAATCAGAAACTATAATAAAAGATAGTGATAATTTAGAATCACTTCATGATAGACTTAGTATAATGGGAAAAGATCTTCTATTAAATACTTTGCCATCTATTATAAATGGTACAAACAAAAGAATAAAACAAGATTTAAGTGAAGTAACATATGCCTATAATATAAAAAGAGAAGAAGAACATATAGATTTTAGTAAAAGTAGTAGAGAAATATTTAACCTAGTTAGAGGACTTGATCCAATGCCAGGTGCTTATACACTTTTAGATGATGAGGTAATGAAAATATATAAAACTATTATTAAAGATAAAAAGTGTAATAGTAATGAATATGGAAAAATAATTGATATTACTAAAGAAGGAATTGAAATTGTTACTAAAGATAATATAATAATTATTACAGAATTAAAACCATTTGGTAAAAAGAAGATGAAAGTAAAAGATTATATAAATGGGATAAGAAAAGAAGATTTAATAGGTAAAATATTAAAATAATGGTGGTTTAATGAAAAAGTTAAAAAAATATTTTAAATATATAGTAAACTTTATAAAAGAAACAAAAAATAATCCTCAAAAAAAAGCTATTTTTATGTTAATTATGATGTTTTTATTTTTTGCTTTTGTAATTATATCATTAAGATTATCTCAAAGTAGTATAGTTAAATTTGATGATTATACAGAAGAAAATAACAAATATGATTTTAATTTGTCTAAAATAGAAAAAGATAATTATCATTTTATGTATTCAATAAATATAGATAATAACATAGTAACATATGAGGGAGATAAAAATAGAGAAAAAGAATTATTTAATATGAATAATATTGATAATTATTATAGATATGGACAATTATATCTAAAAAATATTAATGGTGTATGGTCTACTATAGATAATCCATATACTTATGAGGAATTTAAAGATATAAATATAATAAAAGAAATATTAGATAATTCTAGTTTTGAATCAAAGACACAATATAAAGATGACAATAAAATTTATAATTATGATATATCAACCACAAGTATAGTAAAAATATTAGAAAAAAAAGATATTGATATAGATGATTTACCTAATAAAATAGTTTTGACTACAGATAGTAATAATAATGTTATAGAGATTAATTATGATTTATCATCATATTTTGTATATAAAAGTTTAGGTAATATTTCAAATATAAGTATAAAATATTCAAAATTTGGTGAAATAGATGAAATTGAAGATCCTAAATAGTGTAAAATGGCTTGTAAATAGTCGTTTTTTTTCTTATATTTTGATATAATATGCTTAATGGAGGAGAAAATATGAAAAGTATATATGACTTAGATATAGAAGAGTTAGAAGAATACTTTTTATCAATAAATGATAAGAAATTTCATGCAAATCAATTATTTTCTTGGCTTTATGAAAAAAAGATTAATGATATAGATCAAATGACTAATATAAAAAAAGAAACTAGAGATAGATTAAAACAAGATTTTTCATTTGACAAATTAGAAACAGTTAAAACAGAAAAGGATATAGATGTATCAAAATATTTATTTAAATTAAATGATGGAGAACATATAGAAGCAGTTGTAATGAATCATGATTATGGTAATAGTATATGTATTTCTAGTCAAGTTGGTTGTAATATGGGTTGTAAATTTTGTGAAAGTGGCAGAAGAAAGAAAGTAAGAAATTTAACTACTTCGGAAATGGTATTACAAGTAATATCTGCAGAAAATGAAATAGAAGAAAAAATAACTCATGTTGTTATAATGGGTATAGGTGAACCTTTTGATAATTATGATAATGTTACTAAATTTATTAAAATAATTAATAATCCTAAGGGTTTAAAAATAGGTAGTAGACATATAACTATTTCAACCTGTGGAATAATTCCAAAAATTGAAGAATTTATGAACTTTCCATATCAAGTAAATCTTGCTATATCACTTCATGCACCTAATGATGAACTTAGAACTAAACTTATGCCAATAAATAAAGTATATCCACTAAATTCTTTAATAAAAACATTAAAAAAATATATAGAAAAGACTAATCGTAGGTTAACTTTTGAATATATTTTATTAGATGGAATAAATGATTCTAAAGAGCAAGCTATAGAATTATCTAAATTAATTAAGGGTATGAATGCATATGTAAATTTAATTCCATATAATTCTACAAATAATTTAGGATTTAATCGCAGTAAAACTATACAAATTATGAGATTTTATGATATACTAAAGAAGAATAGGGTTAATGTAACAATTAGAAGAGAATTTGGTACAAAAATTAGTGCTGCATGTGGACAACTAAGAAGTAAGGAGGATAGTGTATGAAATCATTTTATTTAACAGACGCTGGTAAAGTTAGAGATCATAATGAAGACAGTGTCATAATAGTTAAAAATTCAAGTGGAGATTACTTAATGGCTATTGCTGATGGAATGGGTGGACATTCAGCTGGTGAGGTCGCATCATCAATTGCAATAAGTTATTTAGGAAAACACTTTAATGAAACTTTTAGAAATATGAGTAAAATTGATTCAGTAAATTGGATTCGAGATTGTGTAAATGAAATTAATACATTAATATTTCAATATGAAAAGACCCATCCAGAAAGCAAAGGTATGGGAACTACTTTAGTTATGACAGTACTTACCAAAGAATATTTATTATTTGGAAATATAGGAGATTCATCGGGCTTTGTGATGAAAGATGGAAAACTTCATAAAGTAACTTATGATCACACTTTAGTAAATTTATTAGTATCAGCAGGCGAATTAACCAAAGAAGAAGCAAAAGATCATCCAAAGAAAAATGTTTTAATGAAAGCCCTTGGAGCATCAACACAGGTAGATGTAGATATATTTGATTGTGATATGGATATTGATGAAATTTTATTATCAAGTGATGGTCTTACTAATATGTTAGATACAGAACAAATTGAAAGAGTTTTATTAGAAGATGTAGATATAGAAGAAAAAGTAATTAAATTAATTAGAAAAGCTAATAATAGGGGTGGAACAGATAATATTTCGGTTGCATATTTAATACGTGATAAAGAAGGTGAAGCATAATGGTTTCAAAAGGACAAAAAATAAATGGTCGTTATGAAATTATTAGAAATATTGGAGAAGGTGGAATGGCTAATGTCTACCTTGGATATGATGAGATACTAGATAGAAATGTTGCAATTAAGATTTTAAGAGGGGACTTATCAAATGATGAAAAATTTGTAAGAAGATTTCAAAGAGAAGCTCTATCAGCATCAAGTCTTTCTCATCAAAATATAGTTGAAATGTATGATGTAGGTGAAGATAATGGCCTATATTATATAGTAATGGAATATGTTGAAGGAAAAACTTTAAAACAATTGCTAAAAAAACGTGGAAGTCTTACT
>CANRQD010000035.1 GCA_947632685.1 uncultured Bacilli bacterium
ACATGATATTGGAAAAGCAATTGATCATGAAATAGAGGGTAGCCATGTAGATATTGGTGTAGATATAGCAAAGAAATATAAAGAAGATGAAATAGTAATTAATTCTATTGCATCACATCATGGTGATACTAAAGCAGATAGTGTTATAGCTGTAATAGTAGCCATTGCAGATGCTTTATCAGCTTCACGTCCAGGTGCTAGAAATGATTCATTAGAAAACTATATAAAAAGGCTTACTCAATTAGAAGAAGTAGGTAATGAAATAGATGGTGTAGATAAAGCCTATGCTTTACAAGCTGGAAGAGAATTAAGAGTAATTGTTAAACCTGAAGAAGTTGATGATGTAAAAGCACATAAAATTGCTAGAGATGTAAAAGAAAAAATAGAATCAACTATGAAATATCCAGGTACTATTAAAATTACAGTAGTAAGAGAAACAAGAGCTCAAGAAGAAGCTAAATAATAAGAATCAGTTCATTATGAGCTGATTTTTTTGCAATATAAAATATTGACACGGGGGGGGGGGTAGTTATTGTATAATACTTATATGAAAGGAGAGGGAAAATGAAAAAAATTATGATGTTAGCAATAATATTAGTTGCAGGATTAATAATAATGCCTAATGTGTATGCACAAACAATAACTGTTGGTGATACTGGAAATGGTACTGATTTAAATAGTAAGATTACAAATTTGAATGATAATGATATAATTGAATTACAAGGTGATGTTACAGTGTCAACACCAATTGAAATTACAAAAAAGGTAACAATTAAAGGAAATGGGCATACTATTTCATGGAATGGTGATAGTAGTGATACTAGTGGCAATAAAACAATCTTAACTGCACAGGGGATAGGAGCAGAATTAACAATTGAAAATGCAACTATTAAAGATGCTGTAAAATATGGTATTCAAGCATATAATGGTGGTAAAGTAACAGTTAATAATGTATTAATTGAAAATTGTGGATATGGAGCAGTATTAGTAAATGGTGGAGAATTAACTATTAAGGGTTTGACATTTGGTCAAAATGGAAATGATACTGGAATTGAAATAGGTTCAGGAGAAAATGTTTCTAATCCTTCAAAAGTAGAACTAGATGGTACAATAAATTCAACTGATCCTAATGCAAAATATCTTTATGTAGATGAAAATGATTTTTCAGAAGAAACAAAAACATTTGAATTAAGTTCAACAGATAATTCTGAATATAAATTCCAATCAAAAGGTAACCAAATTGTTATTGTAAATTCTGCTGGAAATATTGTTGGTATTTCTAATAACTTAGATACTGTTCAAGTTCCAAGTAATATTTCAACTTATGTAGAACCAGTTGCACCAACACCAGTAGATCAACCAAAAGAAGAAGCTAATCCAAATACATCTGATATTAACTTATATGTATTATTAAGTTTAATAGCAGCAAGTTTCTGTGGAATAGCTTATACAGTAAAAAGAAGATTTAATTAAGATATAAAGGAACCTAGGGGTTTCTTTTTTATATTAATAAGTATTAAGATGTCTAAAGTTGTAAAGAATTATTTGGTGATTAATGAATTATCTATAAAATATAGAAAATTATTGCAATTTTTGAGATAATATATTAGACTAATACATAAAAAATAATACATCAAAAATTATTTTTATTTAAGAGAGGATGAAAGATTATGCAAAAAAAATTAACACAAATAATATTCTTATTTTTAGCTGTTTTTCTAATACCAGTTAGTGTTTTTGCAACTCAAAATATTACATTAAAAGTTGATAAAAATAATTTAGAAATTGGTGATGAAATAACAATAAGTGCTAATGTCCCAGATGATATAGAAGCTTATGCCCTACAGGCTACTTTAAAATATGATAAAAATGTTTTTGAAAAAATAGATGATGAAAATTTTTCTATTAGTAATACAATGGATATTTCATACAATGAAAATAGCAATAAATTTGGAATAATAAATCAAACAGGTAAAATTACTAATGAATTGTTTAAAGTACGTTTAAAAGTCAAAGAAAATGCTAGTGTAGGAAATACTAATATAGCATTAACTAATATTTCATATTCAGATGGTGAAAATATAAAGACTTTAGACAAAATATCAACTAAAGTATTAGTAACAAAAGATGCTATTGATGGTGAGTCTGTCCCTACTAATAAAGAGAATAAAATTATAGAAGATAAAGAAAATACTATTAAAACTATTTCAACTAATCCCGCTATAATTCTTATTTCAATTGTAATAGTGTTATTATTTATAGGAATTTTATATATTAGTATGAAACATCGTGGCAAAAAGAAAATATTATATTGTTTAATTGTAATAGGTAGTATTTTACTTATTACTAATGTAAGTTTAGTTATTAATAATATTTCAAAAAAAGATGTTAATTCTGATGGTCAAAAAGATTATGATGATGCAAAAGAAATTGTTGACTATCTTATTAATATTGATACTGAAGATAGTAAAGATAGTGATGAAAATTTAAGTGATTTAAAAACGACAAATAAAAAATTACGTAAATATGATATTAATAATGATGGAAAATTTAATATAAAAGATGTTGCAAGCAGTGTAGAAAGTGCAACTTCTAAAACTAAAGTTCAATTAAAAGAAAAAAAGATAGAAAATGAATATTATGTAGAAAAGGGTAATATAGCTCTTAAATTTACAGCTGACATAAATCCAAAAGGAGTTAAACTTACTAAAGTTAAGATAGATAATAAGTACTATGATGTAGAATATAATAGTGGGATTTATATTGTTGTAATTGATGATTATAATACAGCTGGTCCACATGCTTTTGCAATTAATGAAGTTAAGTTATCAAATGGAGAAGTAAGAGATACTAAATTAAAAATAGAAAAAGAGATTTTAAAAGATAAGCCTAAAGTTAAAGATTTAAACTATGATATTAAAGAAGGAAAATTGGATTTTTCAATTGATGATGTAGATACTGCATTACAAAATGCGGAGCTAACTATTTTTGAAGGAATTGTTAGTGAAACTGATTTGAAAAAAAATGGAGAAAACACAGGTATTTTTGATGAAGAAGAAAACCCTGATGATTTTGATGAATTTAAAATTGTTTTAGAAGAGGAATTAAAATCTTCAAATAAATCTTTTTCAATAAAACCAAATTTATCACTTGGTGGAGTTTATACAATAGTTATTACTGGTAATTATGATTTAGATACTAATAAAGATAATGATAAAAACTATTATCAAGAACAATTTCTTAATGATGGGTTAAATAATATAACAGTTGGAACAATTACAATTACAGCTTTAAATCAAGAAGAAATATTCCTAGAGCAAAATTCTCAACATGATTATATTTTTGATGTTGCATTTGAACCACAAAGTATTTCTCAAGAAATAAAACAAGTTAAAATTGGAGAAATCTATAAAGATATTACTTATGAAGATGGTCATTGTAAATTAAGTCTTGATGATACTTCTACAGCAGGACTTAAAACTGAGAATATTACGGCAATAGTTTTAAATGATGATACAGAAGTTTTAAGTAAACATGTAGTAAAATATGATGTTTTAAAAACAACTCCTACTATTAGTGATTTTATATATCATAAAAAGAAGGGTAAAATAACATTTACTTTAAGTGATAAAGATGATGCATATAAAGAAGCTTCTATTAAAATAACTAATAAAAATAATGGTAAAAAAGTATTTAAAGAAGATTTAGTATTAGATAGAAAAGAGTTTGAATTTCAAGTAAAACTTGATGAAGGAAATGAATATGATGTTACTATTGATGGTTCTTATGATAGAGATAGTGATATTAATAATAATAAAAATTATAATGAAACAAAATTCAATCACAATCTTATTGTATATGATGTAGCCTTAAGTAATGCAACGGAAGAAAAGTACCATGTAGAAAAGAATGGTGAATTTACTTTAAAATTTAATGCTAATATTACTCCAACAAATGAAACTTCTACTATAAAAGAATTAACTATAGATGATCAAGTTTATAATCCTATTAAGGAAGCAGATGGTATTTATAGTGTTAGTCTTAATGCTCCAAATGATTCAGGAGAGAAAACTTATAAGTTAGAGAATATAATTATTGATGATGAAGAAATTGATGAAACCTTGGATTTTAATGTAGATGTATTAAAAGAAAAACCAAAAGTAGAAAACTTGCTAATTGATGAATCTAAATCAATACCAGAAATAGATTTTGATTTAGTAGATGAAGATAATGCATTAGATAATGAGACTGCAGCAGGTAAGTTAATTGTTACAAAAAAAGATGGCACTCCAAAAGATTTTGAAATCAAAAAGGGTAACAATAAAATAAAACTAGAAAATTTAACTGATGAATTTGAAAATGAGGGTGGAATTTTTGATTTAGATATTAAGGCTAATTATCACCTAGATCCTGATAAAAAAGTTGATATATATCATGAAACAAATAAAGAATTAATAAATCAAAGACAATTTAAAGTTTATACAGCAACTTTATCACTAGATTCATATAATGAATATGTACCAAAAGATGAAAAAATTGACTTTCAAATAAATTCAAGTATTACTCCAAATGAACCTGATGTTACAATTAAATCATTTGTACTTAAAAATGGTAAAGTTGTTAGTGCTAAACAATTAGAAGACATAACAAAATATTCAGTTAATTTAAAAACTCCAATTGTTGCGGGACCGGAAACATATCAAATTGAAAAAATTATTTTATCAAATAATGTAGAAATTAATGCTAAGTGTGATGATATTAAGGTAGATGTATTAAAAGATATGCCTTATATTAATAAGTTAAATCTTAGTGAAAATAATGATTCTATAAGTTATGAACTTGAAGATCCAGATCATGCCTTTAGTTCTGGAAAAATAACAATATATGATAATAAAGGAGATAGTATTAAAGAAGAAACTGTTACTAATAATAGTAAAACTTCAATTAAATATAATTTTAAAGATGCTGAAACCTATATTGTTAAAGTAGTTGGAAGCTATGATTTAGACTCTAATCCAAACAATAAGCAGAATGAAGCTACTGATGAAGAAATGCAAGAAGAGTCGTTTATAATAGGTGGTGCATATAACTTTACTTTAACTAATGCATCAATTACGGATTCCTTACAACCTGGTGAAAAACCTGTTATAACATTTAAAAGTACTAACACAAGAAATGCTATTATAAATGAAGCAAATCTAATAAATGATAGTAATGATACTAAAAAATATAATGTTACTGAAACATCAAAAAATAATTACAAGATAACATTAGAAGATGCTGATCTTTCTGTCGGTAAACACACAATTACATTAGATAGTGTAAGTATGACTAATGGATTAAAAACTTTTGAAAATAAAAAGGATTATAATGTAAATAAACTAACTTACACAGTATTAAAAAAAGAACCTACTGCAAGTAATTTTAATCTTAACCTTAATAAAACAAATAAAACAATTACTGCTAAATTTAAATTAAATGATGAATATAATGCTATAAATAAGTTGAATTTAGTATTAGTGGATTCTACTGGTAAGATAGTAGCTAGTCAAATATTAGCTAAAGAAAATATTAAAACTAATGAAGAAATAAGTGTAAATCTTTCATATAAAGGTAATACAGATGGACGTTTAACATTTAAAGTTTTAGCTGATTATGAACTAGCAGATAAATATACTTATACTAATGAAAGTATAGGAGAAGATACAACTTTAGTTTATAGTAATGATGAAATTAGAATAGATAAGATGTATGTAGTTAATGATAAAAATGAAGAACAAAAAGAAGGATTATATCCAACTAAGAATCAAAATAATTATCAAATTGCAGTAGAAGTGTTTGTAGCAGATAGTGTTAAGGCACGTGGATATGGAAGAGTATCAGGTGTAACTATAAATGGAGTTAATTATCCAGCAAATCAAATAAGTGGATATAAATCTAAAGTATATATTAATATACCAAAAGAATCTGGAATACTTGAATTAAAAGCAACTAGAGTACAACTAGCAAATGATGGTTATTATAAAATATACAACGATTATTATTCTGTATCAGAAAAGACTTTAAAACTAGATGTATTAAAAGATAAACCAAAAGTAGAAAATTTAGAAATTAAAGAATACTATGAAAATAGTAAAGTAACATTTGATTTTGATGTAGTATTAGATGATAATGCAACAAAAGATGAATTTACTAATGGAACTCTTACATTAAATGGTGTTACTAAAGATAATATAGTAGTGGGTCATAATAATATAACATTTGAAGATGTAGAAAGAGATAAAACATTTGATTTAATCTTTAAAGGAAATTATGACTTAGATACAAATGAACTTAATAGTACAACAGGGGATAAAAATAATGTAGTAGATGGTGAATTTTATAAAGTAAGTTATGGTCTATATGATGCTAATACATATGAAGATATAGAGATAAGTGAAAGTGAACTTTTAAGTGAAAAAGGAAACAAATATTTTGAAAAAAATGAAAAGATAAAACTTAAATTTAGTGTTTCAGGAATAGAAGAAAAACTAAAAGTATCTCCTAGTAAAGTAGTAATAAAAGGTAAAGAATATCCTGTAAATAAATTAGATGATGGAACTTATGAATTAATATTAGATGGATATTCTAGTTCAGGTGAAAAGAGCATTACTATTACTGATATAATATTAAGTAATAATAAAAAAGTTAAATTAAGTGATGATTTTACGTTTAATCCTGAAGTATTAAAAGATATACCAGAGATTATTGATTATACTTATAATATAAGTGATGATAAACTTAATTTAAAATTTGATTTAAAAGATTCAGATGATGCTATTGTAAATAAAGCTATTATAAATGTAATAGATGAAAATGGTAAGGTGTTATATAATGATAAATTTGTTAAAGAATTATCATTAAATATAGAAGATAAAAATATATTAAGATATTATGTTAAAGTAAATAGTGAATATGATAGGGATATTGATAAAGGTAAAAATACTGCTAATCATAAAGATGTTTTATTACTAGATGAATTAATATCTCTAGAGGAAAATAATATTGAATTTAAAGCTATTACTGATATTAATCTTTATAAGAAAGAAAAGCAAAATACTGAAAGTGTAATAACTTTAAAAGATGAAGTTGATGTTAATGATATTATGGCTAATAAAGATGATTATTTTGTAGAAGTTATTATGGAGAATATGCCAGATGCACATGCAAAAATAAAATCAGTTAGTAATAGTAATAATAAACTAGTTTTAGAATTAGATTATAAAAATGTTATAAAGGAAAATTCTAAAAATGATAAATCTATAAAAATTGATTTTGGACAAATTAAAGATAATAAAGCTAATAATGATTTTCATCCAGATGATGCATTTAGGTTATTATTAGAAAAATTAGAAGCAGGAGAGGATGTAGAACTAAATCAAAATTATGATGCAAGTTCCCTTACAACAACTGAAGCAACTTATATTACAAAAGAATATAAAGGAACACTTAATGGTAATGGATTTTCTATTAAACATTTAACTAAACCTTTATTTAATACTATAAATGATGGTAAAGTTGAAAATCTAAGATTAAGTGATGTAACATTTGGATCTAATGGTAAAGGTTCTCTTGCTAACTCTACAAAAAATTCAACTTTAAAAAATGTATTAGTTGAAAATGTTACTAAAACAGCTAGTGGTGATGGTGCTAATGGTGGATTAGTAGGTAGTGCTGATAAAACAACAGTAGAAAATTGTCGTGTAAGTAATGTATTATTGAATCTAGGTTGGATTGAACAAAATAATGGTACATTTATTGGAACTACATCAAATGGTACAATAGTAAAAAATTGTTATGCTGAAGGAACTATTTCTGGAGGATGGAACTTTACTAGTGGATTTATCGGAAATGCAAAGAACTCAACAATTACTAATAATTTTGTACGCGTTACAATGAAAAATTTAACTAATAGTAAAGAAGAGGGATTTGCTGATAGATATAATGAAGGAGTATCAACATTTAAAAATAATGTATGTATTTCAACAGGTTCTAATGGTAATTTTACTGGTTCATCAGAAAATCGTGAAAATAACTATTTTTATCAAACAGATGGAGGAGCACAAGAGATTAAAGGTAAAGTAGAAGTTATTAAAGAAGAGGATATAAATGATGATTTATTTACTAACAAGGCTAAGTTTGATAGTAATTGGAATATTAAAGATGTATCAATAAATAATTTACCTACATTGCAGAATGAAAATCAATCAGTATTAAATAATTCAGAAAGTTTAGATGACTATAATAAAGATAATGAATTATTGTATTCTAATTTATTAAAATTAATACCTTATTATAATAGTAAAAAAATAATAGAAATAAGTAAAAATATTACAGATGTTAATCTAAAAACTAAAAAGATTAAACATATAGTACCAATTGATATAAATGGTAGCTTAGTAACTTATTTAACTAGTGATAATCCTAAAAAAATAAGTAAACTAAAAATAATATATAGTGATAATACTAAAGTAGAATATAGTGTTTTATATGATAAAACTTATGATATGGTTGCAACCTATAAAATTAATGATTTAGGAATAGATTATAACTATAATCATTATGTTATAGATTCATCTTCACAAGTAGTAACTAACTTAACTAATTATTTAAGTAATTTAGATTATACTAATAATTTAGATATTTTAACTACTAATGATGATTCTAGATTATATCGTGATTTCTATAATGAAACTACTAAGAATGAATTAAATGAATTTGTATTAAAGTATTTATCTAATAGTGAATATACAAATACAGAAAATGTTGAAATAATTAATAATTATATCGAAAGAGAAGTAAAAAAAGATAAAAAAATAGAAAAACTATTATATGTTTATAATTACTTTAGAAGATTCTATGATTTAGATATTGATGGAATAAAGGTATATGATTATTTAATGTTTAATATGGAAGATTTTGATGAACTTTTAACTCCTGATAAAGTAGCAAATCTTTATTTAGAGAATACTAAAGGTGAAAATTTTAATACTAATGAAACTAATAAAAGATATAGTGAAATATTAGGTAAATATACTAAATTAGATTCTATACCTAAATTTATAGGATATTTAGTAAGTAATTTTAGTGATCATGATTTATCAGAATGGACACGTAGTCAATTTAAAGGAATAATAGAAGAAATTCCATTAGAAGAAAATAAAAATGTAAAATATACTTTATGGGATCATTTTGCTACAGAAACTAATAATGAAATTCTAAATCAATTCTTACCAATGTTAACACTTCCAGAAAATGCTGCATACATTATTTCTATGCCAGTTCAATATATAATTGGTGCACAAAGAACTTATATTGCTAATCCTAATGATCCTAAACAACATCAAGAGTTATTAACTAGAATGGAAAGTTATACGACGAGAATGGCAAGATACTTTAAAACAGCATATTCTATTTTGCAAGATGAAAATCTATTTAATAACATACTTATTTATCATATAGATAAGAGACTTACAAAAACAGAAAATGGCTCTACGGTGCAAAATACAGCTTATACAACTACTGAACCATTCCATAAAAACTTTGTTGAAGCAACCGGATTATGGGCAGCGGCAGCAGGAGTTAATGCAGCAGCTTGGGGTCCTAGGTTAGAGTGGCAAGTTGCTGGTGTTATGGATAGTCAACTTGCAGAAGAAGGTAAAAATGATACTTCACATGTTACATTTAGAACATGGTCTCATGAATCAGCTCATCTTATTGATGCTAGATTATTCTTAAGAAATAATGGAAGAAGATTTGATGCTGGTGGAGAAGATTATGCTGATAATTTCTTAATGCAATCATTTGGTATAAATGATATTACTATGAATCTATCAATGCTAATGCAAGATGATAAAGATAAAGTAGCTTCTAATTTAAATCCAGAAAGAATTAATAGTCCTGAAAAAATACAAGATTTCTATCGTAAATTATTTGAAACTGTCTATGTAATGGATTATATAGAGGCACAAGCTTTCTTAAAATTATCACCAGAAGAACAAAAAATTCTAGGTATACAAGTATCTTATCCAAATGAAGATAAACAGTTTGAAAAAGTAGTTGGTCCAGATGGAAAAGATACTGATCAATTTACTGGAAAATTATATAAAGAGGATGAGTATGCTAAATACCGTGCTCGTGAAACTACTAAATATACTAGATTAAATGAAATAGAGAATTTCGATAAACCACTAAAAACTATGGATGATTTAATTAATAATCGAATAATGTTATATCCAGGTGTTTATAGATATTCATCAAGAGGTAATAACTCATATGGTGGTGAAGGAATTAATACTGTTCACTGGTATCAACCTAATAATCCTGATGGTAGACCTGATTCATATGCATTAAAATGGATAAGTTATGAAATGTTAGGATATAAAGGTTATGATAAAGGTTTTGTTGAGTATGCAAGTAATATTCATAGTACTCCAAAACAAATCTACAGCAATTTATCTCATCCTAAAAATGGTACCAGTACAGTAAACTTTAAGTCTGATTCTATGGCTCTTCTACAAATTTCTAATAATGCATATTCTAGTTTTAGTAGCTATAAGAAATCTAGATTTAAAGATATTAAGAGTAAGTTAGAAAGACTTGATAGTGATATTAATGTAGATAGTTATATTGATAAATTTACTGAAACTCTTAAAAAAGATGCTAAAGATATTGTAGATGGTGTTCAAGGAGAACTTAATAAAAATGCTAATTGTCCATCAGATTACTGGTGTTCAAGAGGTGATTTTGCTAAATATTTGAGTTATCAATATAGTACTGCATTACGTCAAGAAATTTATTATAAACTTAAAAATAAAACTAATGATTTTACAGAAGAAATTTTTAGTGAAACTCCACAACAAGAAGTTAAAAATTTAGCTGATAGCAAATAAAAGGATGACTATATTAATCATCCTTTTTAGTATAAAAAAATAAGCAGTATTGTTACTGCTCATTTTTTATATCTCTTTTTATATCTATTATTATTGGTAAAACTATAGGATTTCTACCAGTTAGGTTGCCTATATATAAGTAAAGCTCACTTGTTAAATTTGATTTAATAGACGCAAATGTTGAT
>CANRQD010000036.1 GCA_947632685.1 uncultured Bacilli bacterium
GAAAAGCTGCATATGATATGGGTATGCGTAAGGTAGAAGTGTATGTAAAAGGTCTAGGTCCTGGTCGTGAAACAGCAATTCGTTCACTTTCAACAGCAGGATTAGAAATAACAGCAATTTATGATGTTACACCAATACCACATAATGGATGTCGTCCACCAAAAAGACCACGTGGTTAATTTAAATAAAGGGAGGTTAGTTTCATGTTACAATTTGAAAAACCAATATATAAAATTACTGATTCAGTAGAAAGTAATTTCTACGGAAAATTTGAACTTGAACCATTAGAGAGAGGTTTTGGTACTACATTAGGTAATGCATTAAGACGTGTTATGTTATCATCACTTCCTGGAAGTGCTATTAGTAGTATTAAAATAGATGGTGTTTTACATGAATTCCAAACAATTGATGGAGTTTATGAAGATGTTACAACTATTATTCTAAATTTAAAAGGTGTAGTTTTTAAAAATCACTCAAATGAAGCTAAAGTTGTAAGAATTGATGTTGATAAAGAAGGAGAAGTAACTGCAGGAGATATTGATCATGATGCTGATATAGAAGTAATTAATCCAGATAAAGTTATTGCTACTTTAGCTAAAGGTGGTCATTTAAGTATGGAAATGACTGTCACAAATGGTCGTGGATATGTTAAGAGTGAAGAAAATAAAAGATTATATGATTTAAAGAAAGCAGGAGTTATTGCAATAGATTCATTATATTCTCCAATTGAAAGAGTATCATATGAAGTTGGTAATGCTCGAGTTGGACAAGATGAGAGTTATGATAAATTAATTATGAATGTATGGACAAATGGTTCTATTAAACCAGAAGAAGCAATTGCTTTAGCTTCAAGAATTTTAATTGAACATTTTGAAATATTAACTGATTTATCTTCTATAGCTGATGTAACTGGTATGATGATTGAAAAAATTGAAGATCCAGCAGTAAAAGCTTTAGAAACTTCTATTGAGGATTTAGATTTCTCTGTTAGAGCATATAATTGTTTAAAAAGAGCTGGTATTCATACTTTGCAAGATCTTGTTAATAAGAGTGAAAATGATATGATGAAAATCCGTAATTTAGGTAAAAAATCTCTAAAAGAAGTATTAGATAAAATTAGAGAAATGGGTCTAGTTTTACGTGATGATGATTAATTGATAAGGAGGAAATAATTATGGCATATAGAAAATTAGGACGTGATAATAAACATAGAAGAAGTATGCTTGCTACTTTAACTAAACAATTAGTTGAAAATGAAAGTATACAAACAACTGAAACTAGAGCTAAAGAAGTTCGTAAGTTTATTGATAAAATGATTTCATATGGTAAAAAAGGTGATTTAGTTTCACGTCGTAAGGCACTAGCTTTCTTACATAATGATAAGAAAGTTGTAGATAAAATCTTCAATGTTTTAGCACCACGTTATGCTACACGTAATGGTGGTTATACAAAAATCTTTAAATTAGATGAAAGACGTGGAGATGGAGCTTTAGTTGTTGTTTTAAAACTAATTGAAGATGATAAAATAACTGAAGAGGTTTCTACAAAAGATAAAAAAGAAAAAAAATCTAAAAAGAAAGAAACTAAAGAAGAAAAATAAGGCAGAGTTCTGTCTTTTTTAATGGAAATAAATTATTTAAATATTGAAAGGTATATATTATAAAGTTATTTATATCTATATAATTACTTAATTAGAATAAAAGAATAATTGATTTACTATTTTGATTATTTAAGTTATAATAACTATATTATAGTGATACTTTAATTTATTATTATTTTTATATAAATTATATTACTAAATGTGTTTAATATGTTAAATGTGTTACCATAACTGGAAAGGATATATTATGGAGTATATTAAATTACTTAGAATTAAACATTATATTAAAAATCTTCTTATTTTTATACCACTTATATTTAGTGGTAAGTTTTTTGAAGGTACTAATTTATTAAATACATTTATTGGATTTATATGTTTTTCTTTATTAGCTAGTTCCATATATATAATTAATGATATAAGAGATAAAGATAAAGATAGAAAGCATAAAAATAAGTGTAATAGACCTATTGCAAGTGGCAAAGTTTTCGTTAACCAAGCAATGATAATATTATTCATGTTGTTAATAATTTCCATATTAATAATAATTTTTTCTAATATGAATATTAAATCTATAATATTTTTATTATTATATTTTGTAATAAATTTAGGATATAGTTTTGGTCTGAAAGATATTCCTCTTTTAGATGTTACTATTATTGTACTTGGATTTTTATTTAGGGTTATGTATGGAGCAAGTTTACTTAATATAGAAATATCTAATTGGTTATACCTTACAGTTTTATCTATTTCTTTTTATGTTGCTTTAGGAAAAAGACGTAATGAAATGAATAAAAATGGGCATACTATACGAAAAGTTTTAAAATATTATAATTCAGAATTTTTAGATAAAAATATGTATATGTGTTTGTCTATGGCCATTATCTTTTATTCATTGTGGACAACTAATGTTGAAGTTTCAAAACATAGTAACAATTTTCTTATTTGGACCATACCATTAGTTGTATTAATTTGTATGAAATATAGTATGGATGTAGAGAGTAGTAATGATGATGATCCAGTTGAAATTATTTTAAAGGATAAAACTATAATTATTTTAGGTTTAATACTTTTAATCGTTTTATTTTGTATTTTATATTTGTAGGAAAAGTTATGAAAGTTGAAGTTTATGATTTTGATAAGACAATTTATAATGGAGATAGTTCTATTGATTTTTTTATATTTTGTTTAAAGAAGAAGCATAGTATTATATTATGTATTCCTAAAATATTAGTTTATTTTCTTCTTTATTTAGTAAAGCTAAAAAGTAAAAAAGAAGTAAAAAAAGTATTTTTTAGTTTTTTAAAGAAATTAAATGATGTAGATTTAATAATAGAGGAATTTTGGAATATTAATAAAAGTAAAATAAAAAAATTTTATGTAAATAAGCCAAATCATGATAGAGATATTATTATTTCTGCATCTCCTGAATTTTTATTAAAACCTATATGTTTAAAATTTAATATTTATGATTTAATTTCAAGTAAAATAGATAAACATAGTGCAGAATTTTTAGGAGAGAATTGTAAAGGTTTTGAAAAAGTTAATAGATTAAAAAGCAAGTATAAAAATGTAATAGTAGAATCAATATATACAGATAGTTATAGTGATCAACCTTTAATAGATATATCAAATAATGCTTATATAGTTAGAGGAAATTCTATAAAAAAAATAAAATAAAAAATTTTACTACTACTTATAATAAACACGTACTTTTTTTGGTAAATATGATATAATATATATAAATATTTGTGTTTACAAGATTTAGAGTTATGGGGTGATTTAATGAAAGCTTTAATAACTGGAGCATCTAGTGGTATAGGTTTTGAGATAGCTAAATATTTAGCTTCTAAAAAATATGAATTAATTTTAGTAGCTAGAAATAGAGAAAGATTAGAATTTATACAACAAAAATTACCTACTAAAACTACTATAATTGTTATGGATCTTAGTAATGAACAAAAAGTAAAAGAGTTATGCGTATTAATTAGAAATCAAAGAATTGATATGCTTATTAATAATGCAGGATTTGGTAATTATGGAAACTTTTCAGAAACTGATTTATCTAATGATTTAGAAATGATAAATGTTAATATCAAAGCAGTTCATATTTTAACAAAATATGCATTAAAGGATATGTTAAAGAATGATTCTGGTTATATTTTAAATGTAGCGTCATCAGCAGCATTTATGCCAGGTGGACCTTTAATGAGTACGTATTATGCTACTAAATCATATATATATAAATTAACACAAGCCATTAACTATGAATTAAAAAAGAAAAAAAGTAATGTAGTATGCTCACTATTATGTCCAGGACCAGTTAATACTAACTTTAATAACGTTGCTGGAGTTAATTTTAAAACATCATCACTAAATCCAGATTTTGTTGCTAAATATGCAATTGATATGATGTTAGAAAAAAGAAAGAAATTAATTATTCCAGGTGTTCAAATGAAACTTGTAAAATTCTTTAGTAGATTTTTATCAGATAAAATGCTACTTAGAATAACTTATAGAATACAGAGGAAAAAAGCTAACTAAACGTTAGCTTTTAACAACAGGGAGGTTTATCTTATGAAAATAACTACAAAAAATTTATCATATAAAAATATTATTAAATCTATAAATATTACATTTAATGAAAATAGTATTAATTATATATCAGGTTCTAATAAATGTGGTAAAACTACATTTATAAAGCTATTAAGCGGATTAATAGAAACAAAAGAATCAGTTTTTTATGGAAAAAAAGATTTATACAATTTTAGTTCTTACGAATTATCAACACAGATTGGTAAAGTTATATATGATGATATAAATAATTTTATATTTAAAAATGTTAAAGATGAATTATTATATGTATTAGATAATTTAGGTATAGAAAAAAAAGAAAAAAATAAAAGATTAAAAAATATAGTAAATTTATTTGATTTAGATTTAGATACTAATATATGTGAATTATCTAATATCAAAAAAATAGAATTATTACTAGCTATAGAATTATTATCAAAACCACAAGTTATATTTTTAGATGATATATTTTGTGATATTCAAATTAAAACAGCTAAAGAAATATTATTGAAGTTAAAATCTATAGATAATTTAACTATTGTAATTGCATCAAATAATCTAGATTTAGCTGTTATAGCTGATAAACTTATTATTTTAAATAAAGGTGAGATTATCTTAGATGATGATGCAACAACTTCTTTAACAAAAGATAGTCTATTAAATAAAGCAGGACTAGATTTACCATTTATGATTGACTTATCTACTAAACTTAAGTATTATAACCTATTAGATGATGTAGAGTTGGAAATGAATAGGATGGTAGAAAAATTATGGAAGTAAAAATTAATGGCGCAATAATAAAATCCAATCTTATTAATGGTGTAATTGGAACATATGAAAATTTTATTAATGATATAAAAAAAGCTGATTTTGATAAAAATAATATTTATATAAATAATAAAAGATTAAATAAAGAAGAAAAATTAAATCTATATAAAAAAATTTCTATAGTTGATACAAGTATAGATAGTAATTATTATAGTTTATCTGTTTATAATTATATGAAAATGTGTATATTAAATAAAAATTTAGTTATAAAAGATTACAGAAAAAAGATAATTGATTCATTAAGAATAGTAGATCTTATTAATTACGAAAATAAAACTATAAATGATTTATCATCATCAGAAAAAAAATTAGTTTTATTTGCAACGGCTCTATTATCAAATCCAGATATCATAATTTGTAATGAATTATTTTGTTTTTTTGATATAAAAATAAGAAAAAAAATAATAAGTTTATTTAATCAATTAGTTGATAATTACCATAAAATTATTGTAATATGCTCTAATAATTCAGAATTTATTTATAGATATACAAAAAACTTAATATGCTATTCTAAAAATAAATTATTAATTCAAGGTAGTACTGATATATTATTTGAAGAAAATACATTAAAATTAATTAATAATTATATAGATATTCCTAAAACAATATTATTTACTAATTTAGCTAGAGAAAAGGGTGTAAAACTCAATTATAATAAAGATATAAGAGATTTAATAAAAGATATCTATAAAAAGGTATAGGTGATTTATGTGAGATATTTAATTAAGTTTTCATATGATGGTAGTAATTTTTCTGGTTATCAAACTCAACCTAATTTAAGAACTGTTCAAAATGAGTTAGAAAATGCTGTAGAAAAAATTAATAATGGAATTAGAAAAACAGTTCAATCATCAGGTAGAACTGATAAAGGGGTTCATGCTTTATGCCAATATGCACATGTTGATTTAGATATTGATATTACTACACATAAATTTAAGAGAGCTTTAAATAGTAATCTTCCAAATGATATACATGTTATTGAAACAAAAATAGTTGATGAAAAATTTCATGCAAGATATAGTGCTAAAGAAAAAGAATATAAATATTATATTAATATGGGGGAATATAATCCACTTGACAGATATTATGTATTTCAGTATAATTATAAATTAAATGTTTCTGCAATCAAAGATGCCATTAAAGTATTTATTGGGCAGCATGATTTTAGAGCATTTGTTACTGAAAATATTAATAAAAAAAATTGTATTAGAATAATTAATATTGCTAATGTAGAGCAGCATGACGATAAGCTTATATTTACTTTTAGAGGTAATGGCTTTATGAGATATCAAGTAAGAAATATGGTAGGTATACTTATAAAAGTAGGAGAAAATAAATTAAATACAGATGATATCAAAAGAATATTAGATAGTAAAGATAGAAGTAAATGTGGAGCAACTGCTCCTAGTGAAGGCTTATATTTAGTAGATGTTAAATATGAAGATTTAAAATAATGTTTAATTAGGGGGATTTTATGAAATTATATAAATGTGGTAAAGAGATAGTAATACATCCGACTATGTTAAAGTTCTTGGGTAAAGGATTTAATGGAAAAGTATATATATACAATAATGAGGCCTTAAAAATACTACATAAATGTTGCAATGATCTTAGCCTAGAAAATTGTAAAAAGTTAAGTGATATAGAAACAAAAAGAATATTACTTCCTAAATCATACTTATTGGATTGTAATGGATTATTACGCGCATATACAACTGAATTAATAAATGATAATAATAATATACAATTATATCAATTATCTAAAACAGAATTTATTAATGAATTATGCGAAATAGAGAAAGAATTAAAATTACTATCTGAGAATTGTGTTTATATTAATGATTGGTATACTAAAAATTTTATGTATGATGGTATGTTTAGATTTGTAGATCCAGGTGCATACTCAGTTAGTAAAATAAAAAAGAATAATTATAGTAATATGTCAAATCATAATAATATAAAATTTAGAAACTTTATATTTCATGATATAATTTTATTGAAATTTTATAAGGGAAACTTGTTTGATAGTCAAATGTTTAACTATCTTAAATATCAATATAATGAATTAGGTTGCAATACTATTTCACAATATGTAGAAGCTACTATGGATAATAATGATAATTTATTTCAATATACAAAGAAAAAAGCAAATTTTGATTAAAAATATTGTAAATAATGGTAAAAAGTATTGATTTTTTCTATATTTTTTAGTACAATTATAAGCGGTACATTCAAATATCCCCACTGAAATTAAGCCCTGGGAAAGCTTAATTTAAGTAAAAGGAGAGAAAAAAATGAAAAGTTATATGCAAAAAAAAGAAACTGTAGATCGTAAATGGTATGTAATTGATGCTACTGATAAGCCTCTTGGTAGAGTTGCTACTTTAGCAGCAACATACTTACGTGGTAAACATAAACCTACGTTTACACCACATATTGATTGTGGAGATAATATCATTATTATAAATGCAGAAAAAGTTCTTTTAACTGGTAATAAAGAAGAAAAGAAGATGTATTACAATCACTCTATGTATCAAGGTGGTTTAAGAGAAAGAACTGCAAAAGTAATGAGAGAAAGATATCCTGAAGAAATGGTAGAAAGAGCTGTTAAAGGAATGCTTCCACATAACAGACTTGGTCGTCAAATGTACAAAAAATTATTTGTATATAAAGGATCTGAGCATAAGCACGAAGCTCAAAAGCCTGAAGTGCTTGAGGTAAAGTAGGAGGTTAAGTTATGGCAAAAGAAAATAAAAATATTTATACTGGTACTGGACGTAGAAAAACTAGTGTAGCTCGTGTTTCATTAACTTCAGGAAAAGGAAAAATTACTGTAAATGGACGTGATGTTGAAGAATATTTTACAGATAAAATTTTAATATTAGACTTATGTCAACCATTAGATGTAACTAAAACTAGAGATATGTTTGATATTAACGTTTCTGTTAATGGTGGAGGTACTTCTGGTCAAGCTGGAGCAATTCGTTTAGGTATTGCTAGAGCATTATTAGATTATGATAAAACTACACCTGCAGATAGTGAAAATAGTTTTCGTAAAATCCTAAAAGTTAATGGATTTATTACAAGAGACGCTCGTAAGAAAGAACGTAAAAAACCAGGTTTAAAGAAAGCACGTCGTGCACCACAATTTAGTAAAAGATAAGATTTACAATTTCCAAAGAACTGTAATGAAATATTTCATTCAGTTCTTTTTTTCTGATAAATTTTTATCAATATTAATTATTAGATAAGTAATTGAATAATATAGTATTGTAGATGGAAAGGAGGTCTAATTAAAATTAAAAAATTTGTAAACATATTATTTATTGGTGCTATATTATTTTGCTTATTAACTCAATCAGTTAATGCACTAACAAAATGGGAATATAAAGATTGGCAAGTAGATGAAGGATATGGAAAAAAAGAGCAAATAACATCAAATGTTACTAATTTAAAAGGTGAAACTACAGAAAAAGAAGGTATGAAATATGGACCATACAATAAATCAAGCAAAGCAAAATTAAGTGATGGTATAACAGAAGAAGTTTATGTAGGACTAAATAAAGAAAATTACAATAACTCAGATTTATTTGAACTTTCTATTGCTCTTAATAATAATTCAAATGAATATTTAACAGAAGCTGTTGTAATGACACAAAAAAGTGGTGATAATTTTGTATTAACTGCAACTTGGGCTAAAGATTTTAAGGCTATAATTACAGAAGATGGAGTATATACTTATAAATGGGAATATAAATCATCTAGTGAAGGAAAAATTCAAGTTAAATTTACAGTATTAAATTATGATGAAGAAATAAAAACAACAGGATTTATTGAACTTGATAAAGAAGCTAAAGATGCTACTACAGTTAGATATCTTTGGGCATGTAATATAAAAGCATCTTATGGAATAGATATCTATACACAATTACCTAATATAGATACACAAGGAATAGAAAATCCAGATACATCTGATAATATATTATTTTATGTAATAATATCATTATTAAGTTTACTAGGATTAATATTTATAATAAATAAAATTAAATCTATATAAAAAAACGAATTTAGTTTTTGGAGAAATTTCCAAAATACTAAATCGTTTTTATTTTTATAAAATTGAAATATAATCTATAAGTTTATAATTATATTATATTTTTTTTAAATAATATGTAAGACCAAAACCACTAATTATTATAAGTCCAATTAATAAAAATAAGTTAATATCTGATGTATTAGGATTTTGTTCTTCTAAAATTTCTTTTGCAATTTCTGGAGACCATACTTTATCTCCATTGTTAGTTGGTATTAAACTAATGGCTTCTGGATCAATTTCAATTATAACATATTGATCATTTGAATTATCTTCATTCCAGTCAAAGGCATATTTATAAGTTAATACTGTTCCATTTAAAAGGGCTCTTTTAAGATTTTCAGGAGTAATTCCTACATAATCTCTATATGGAGATGTTTTAACGTCAATTGTTTTATTATCTGGAGTTGTAACTTTATATTTTGAATCCTTTTGATCATCTGGTTCATCAACTTCAAAACCAATCCAAGCTGCAGGACCTGGTCTTTCTCCATCAGCAGTGTTTTTGTCTTCTTCTAACATTTTAAATGTTGATGCTGAATATCTAATTGTTGTAGTGTTTCCCTTTGTTTCTAAAGTTCCACTACCAGAAGATAGAGAATCACCTGTTTTTTGAGTAATATCTCTTACTTCTCCATACGTATCAGCAGCAAATACATTTGTAATTGTTGTTAACAACAATACTGTAATAATAGAAAAAAACATAAATTTTTTCATAAATTTCCTCCTTATAACATAGTAATAAGTTAGTTATTTTTAATAATGAGGTGGTTATGAGTGAAAAAATATCTAACTATAGAAGAATATTACAAGACACAGACAATTGATAACAGGAAAAACAAAAAAAGAAATGTATTAATTTGTTTACTTGTTATATTATGTCTTAGTATTATTATCTTCTCACTATATACTATATTAGATTGGTATTATGATAATTCCAAAATTCGACAAATAAGTACAGAAATTGATAAAAACATTAATATTAAAAATAATAGTAAAATAGGAAAATTAGTAAATCCACCATATAATAAAAATAGTAATTATTATTACTACTCAACAATACCTTTTTATGAAGTTAATTTATCTATTTTATTATCAAAAAATAGTGATACTGTAGGATTTATTCGTATTAGAAATACAAATGTAAATTATCCTGTTGTCCAAGCAGATGATAATAATTATTATTTAAATCATTCTTTTGATAAAACACAAAATAAAGCAGGTTGGATTTTTATGGATTATCGAAATGATATAAATAGTCTAAATGATAATACAATTATTTATGGACATGGAAGACTTGATAAAACATTATTTGGTTCATTAAAAGATACCTTATCGTCATCTTGGCAAAAAAATAAAGATAATTATGTTGTATTTTTGTCTACACCAAAAGAAAATATGATATTTCAAATATTTTCTATTTATACTATAAAAAAAGAAGGGTATTACATAACAACAAATTTTAGTAATAATACAAAAAAGCAAAAATGGATTCAAACAATGAAAGAAAGAAATGTTGCACCAATTGATACTGAGGTTAATGTTAATGATAAATTTCTAACACTATCTACATGTTTAAATAATCAAGGAGGAAGAATTGTTGTTCAAGCAAAATTAATAAAAATACAAAAGAAAAGTAATTAATTAGTAATTTATTTGTATTTTGAGTCTTTTCTTGTGGCAAAAATAGTTTTTAGCATATATTATTTTAGGAGGTAGTAATGTTAAAAATAGAATTGTTGCAACAATTGCTTGTAATAGCAATCGCACTTTCTACAATTACATGCGCTTTTATTCAAAAAACAAAAAAAATATTTAAAAAAAGTAAATATATATGTTTTTATTCTCTTATTGTGAATATAGGATTTAGTGTTATATTTTGCATTAAGTTTACTAACATAACTTTTCCAACAAGCTTATGGGTCGGTTTATTTTCATTTATAGGTGCTGATACTGTATATAAAACTTTAGAAGGTAAGTTGGCATCT
>CANRQD010000037.1 GCA_947632685.1 uncultured Bacilli bacterium
GGACCTGCAGGATTAACTGCTGCTTATTATTTATTAAAAAATAGTAGAGAATATAATGTTACTATTATTGAACAAGATAAACAAATAGGTGGTATCTCAAAAACAATTGAATTTAATGGCTATAAAATAGATACAGGTATTCATCGATTTTTTACTAAAAATAATGATGTAGAAAAAATTTGGAAAGAATTACTACCAATTCAAGCTAAACCAGCATATGATGATATTTTATTACATCGTGATAAACCATATGAAGAAATAGGACCAGATCCTGAAAAAGAAGATAAGACGATGTTAATTAAGGATCGCGTAACTAGAATTTATTATGATAAAAAGTTTTACGATTATCCTGTAAGTATTAATTTTAAAACGATTAAAAATATGGGATTTGTAACATTATTTAAAGCATTTTTTAGTTATTTAAAATCATGTTTATTTAAACTTGAAGAAACTTCATTAGAAAATTTTTATATTAATAGATTTGGTAAGGTATTATACTCAATGTTTTTTGAAAGCTATACTGAAAAAGTATGGGGAGTTCATCCAAAAAATATTTCTGCAGATTGGGGTTCTCAAAGAGTAAAAGGAGTTTCAATTTCTGAAGTTATAAAAGATATGTTTAGAAAAATGTTAAAAATAAAAAATACTAAAAATACTGAAACTTCATTGGTTGAGCAATTTATTTATCCTAAATTAGGTGCAGGTCAAGTATATGAGGAAATGGCAAAACAAATACAAAAAATGGGTGGAAAAATAATTATGCCTGCTACCTTAAAGAAAATTATTGTTTCTGATAATAAAGTATCTAATATTACATATGAAATTAATGGTATAGAAAAAAAGGTATCTGTAGATTACTTTATTTCATCAATGGCTATTAAAGATTTATTTGAAGGAATGGATGGAATAAAAGTACCTGAAAAAATTTATAAAATTGCTACAAATTTACCATATCGTGAATTTATGTCAGTAGGTTTAGTAGTAAATAAGTTAAAATTAAAAAATGAAACTAATATTAATACAGTTATGGATATTGTTCCAGATTCATGGATTTATATGCAAGAAAAAGATGTAACTATGGGTAGGGTTCAAATATTTAATAATTGGTCACCATATCTTTTTAAAGAAAAAGAAAATATTGAAAAGGAAGTTTTACTTTCTTTAGAATATTTTTGTAATGAAAATGATAAATATTGGAATATGTCAGACAAAGAATTTATTCAATTTGCTATAGATGAAGCTGAAAAGATTGGTTTAATTGATAAAAAAGATGTAAAAGAATCTGTTCGTCTTAAAGTAAAAAAGGCCTATCCTGCTTATTTTGGAACTTATCAACAATTTGATCAAGTAATTAAATATTTAAATAAATTTGAAAATTTATATTGTATTGGAAGAAATGGTCAACATAAATATAATAATATGGATCATTCTATGTTGACAGGTATTGAAACAGCAAAAAATATTATTAATCATAAGAAGAATAAAAATAGTATTTGGCATGTAAATACAGAAAAAGATTACCATGAAAAAAAATAAATTATAAAAAGAAATGAAGGTGCTATAATGTCAAAAATTTATAAAATTATAAATTATATATTTATGTTTTTTATGGCAATTTTATTATTTGGTGGTATTTTTATTAATACTTCTGAAATACAAAGAGTACCAGCTGTGTATTTACTATTTGGAACTATAATAACATCTATTGTTATATTTTCTATTTATTATATTTATCAGAAAAAAATATCCAAAATAAAAATTACTAAGAAAAGAGAAATTAAATTTTTAGTTATTATTAGTATCATTTTAATTTTTCTTTTAGTAATGTCAGCATATTTATTAAGAAATGATGGTAGAAATGGCGCATATGCTTGGGATTTTAGAATTGCAATTGGATATTTAAATAATTTTGTTAGCCCAGAAAAATTTAATTCTATTGATAAAGTAGAATTTTTAGATTATAGAACTCTTTATTTTGGTATAGATGGTGTAGTTTTATTATTAATACCTATTTATAAAATTTTTAGATTATTGGGTTTAAATAATATACTATTACCTGGAATTATAGTTAATGTAACATTTATATATATTTCTTTATTATGTTCATACTTTATTGTACGTAAGCTTTTTAGCAAAAAACAAGCTATTTTCTTTTTATCGATTTCTGTTTTATTTACACCTATTTTTTTGTATTCCTCAATATTTTATTCTGATACATTATCTATGCCATTTATATTGGCAATTATTACTATATATTTATATAAAAAAGATAATTTATCATGGCCATATTTAATTATTATAGGAATTTTGACTGCTATAGGTTGTTATGTTAAAATGACTGTTTTATTTGCATTAATTGGTATTATTTTTGATATGATAAAGAAAATAAATAAAGAAACTATTTTTAATGTTAGTAAAACAATGGTAGCATATATTATTACTATGCTAATGTTTAAATTCATCTTTATACCAATTTTACCACCTTCATTAGAAAATAATCATAGACTTGGTGCTCATCATTATATGATGACAGGTTTATTAGAAGATAAAAAATTATTCACAGAAGGAGATCAAAATATTTCTATATATGGAGTTTTTAATTTTCATGATTTATTATATTCATTATTTGGTGAAAAGGGCGAAGAAATGGTAAATCAAGAATTAAATCCAGTTTATTCAGTTTTAGCAACTACTAATATACCAAAAGAAGAAAGAAATAAAATGAATGATGAAAGGACTATAGAAAGATTAAAATCAAAAAGTATTATTTATTGGACTAAATTCTTTTATTTAAAGTATATTGAAACTTGGGCAGATGGTAGTATGTATGCACCTCTTAAATTAAGTAGGGGAGGTATAGATGAAAATTTATTAAGTGATTTTGTTAGAATAGATGGAAAATATTTTAATTATTATTATTATTTAGCACATTATATTCATATGAGTTTAATATTATTTATATTTTTAGGATTATTATTTTCTCTAAAAAAAGGATCTATAGATGAATTAAATATAATTAAATTAAGTATACTATTATTAATATTATTTTTACTAATTTGGGAAACTAGAAGTAGATATATATTGAATTATTCATTACTTCTTTATATATTAATTATCCCTGGATTAGATTCGTTATATAAAATAGTTACAAAAAATAATCATATAAAGGAACAAAGATGAAAATATTTATGAAAAAATGGTATAGTAAATATATAGTTACTTTCTTTAGTGTGATTTTAGCATATATTATATTTTTCTATATGATAAGAAAAATACAATATATGGTTTATGCTAAAGAAATAATTTTTTTAGGAACTATTATAATATATTTTATTTTAATAAAGATATTTAATAAAAAATTTGATCCTGTTTATTTTATTTTAATGTTAGGAATTGTTTTTAGAATTATATATGTAATTTATACAAATTATGATACTCGTCAATATGATGTTATGAATTATAATTGTGGACCTGCTCATCTAGATTATGCTTATATTTTATCTGAGGGTCATTTACCTAATACAAATGAATGGCAAACTTATCATCCACCTTTAAATGCTATTATTCAAGGCTTTTGGATTAGAATATCTAGTTTATTAGATAACAAAACATTTACTTTAGAAGGATTACAAATTTTTTCCTTAATATATAGTATTTTTATGTTATTTTTTGTATATGATATATCTAATATATTAAATTTAAAAAAAGAAAGTAAAATTTTTGTCTTTTTAATTGCGTGTTTTCATCCTAGTTTAATATATTTATCAGGTGGACTTAATAATGATGCTTTAATTTTTATGCTTGGTATGGCTATGATTTATTTTTTATTTAAATGGTTAAAAAATGATTGTTTAAAAAATTTTATTATTTTAAGTATAGTAGTAGCTCTTGCAATGATGACTAAAAATACAGCATTATTATATCTTGGACTAGTTTTAATTATATTATTATATAAAATTATTAAAAATCATAATTATAAAAAAGGTCTAATACAAATAATTTTATTTTTAATAATTACTATACCAATAGGGGCATTTTATCAAATTAGAAATTATATTTTATTTAAGCAAAGTTTTTTTTATGTTCCTTCATTCGATTGGTTCTTTATGTATACCGGTAAATATTCAATATTTCAACGTTTGAGTATTTTTCCAATACAATCTTTATTTTTACATGTATCATCACATTTAAGTGAAGAATACCAAATTATTCCATATTTATTTAGAAATTCTATATCAGGTATTTGGGGAATACCAGAAAATTTTATAACTAAAATATTATATATTACAAATATTATTTTGATTATAATAACTTTTATTGCTTTTGTAATTAGTATTTTTAAAATACCTAAAAATAATATATTTACAAATATAATATTATTATTTCAAATATTTTTAATTATTTCTTACTTTTTATTTGCATTAAATTTTCCGTATGCAAGTTCAATGGAATATAGATATATTAGTATAACATGTATATTTGGAATGTTAATTTTTGTTTTATTATTAGAAAGCAAAAAAATTAATATAAAAATAAATAGATTAATATCAATAATTATGTATTCTATTTTATCAATATTTTCTTTTACATCTATAATTACATTTATGTCTATTTTATAAAAATAAAGAAATAGACATGAAAAATAAAAAATGATAAGATAAATATAAAGAGAGTTGTGATTAAGTATGATTATAGTCAATTTTATATTAATTTTAGCTTATGCATTATTATATAGTATAAAAAATTATACAAATATATCAGCTATCATTATTTCCTTTATATTTATTATTTATTTCTTAAATAGTATCTTATATAAAAAGAAATTAGTTTATACTAAAAGAAATATTATTTTTGCTTGTATTTTTTCTATTTTTGTTACAATATTTACATTAAATCTTTTTAATACCAAAATAAAAACAGAAAAGTTGGAGATTAAAAATATAGGTAATGTTCCAATTACAGTAGAAGCAATTTATTTGGATGAAAGCATAGTAAAAACTAATGCTAAATATGATAAACAATATGACTGTATTAATGATGCAAGTTTAAAAACAGAATATCAATTATACAATAAGATGGATGAATCATATAAAATGACATTATATCCAAATAAAAAATATTATCTAAATATTAGTACTACTAAAGATATAGAAATAAAATTTCAAAAAAATAAAAAAGAAGGAAAAATTATGATAAATAATAAATCATATAAAATTCCTTCTTATAAATATGAAAATTTTAAAGCTGATATGCTTTATGATTCTTCTTATAATTATCATTATAATAATATAAAAAGTAATTATTCATTTTATACTATTTATATGATAATATTATCGTTATTTATTTATTTTAATATAGGCTTATCTATATTAGGTGATACTAATAATAAAATTAAAATTTTAGCTTTGTTAATTTTAGAATTAAATCCTATTATAAAAATTACTAATTTAACAAAAAGTATTCTTTGTTTACTTATATTATTTATTTTACATAATCATCCTAAAAAAATAAATAATAAAACTAAAATAATAAAATGTTTAGTTAGTTTATTAATTAGTTTTACTTTTGTTGGAGATAGACTTATTAATGATAAAGTTTCATTACAATTAGTGTGTATTTATTTTATGACATTTTTGTTAATCTATTATCTACTTGATTATATAATAAAAATTCTAGAAAAGATTAGATGTAAAAAAAATATCCAAAATGAAAATAAAAAAATATTAGTACATCGAATTATTATTTTTATATTAATTTTAGGAATATGTGCTTTATATGCTTATATTTTTTATCCATATATTTCTCATGTAGATGGATCTATGGAAATACATGGAGTTTTTACTCATAAATATGCTAATTGGCATCCTTATTTTCATACTTTAATTATAGCTTTATTTTATAAAATTTTTGGTAAAGTTCAATATTTTATATATTTTAGATTAATAATTTATTCTTTACTTGTAAATGTAATTTTATTTTATTTTTATAAAAAAGGTTTAAGTTTAAAAAAAATTTACATAGGATCAATTTTATTTACAATATTTCCAGTAACTGGGGTTATGCTAGTTACATTAGTTAAAGATACTGATTTTACATTAGCACTTGTGGCTTTATCTTTTTATTTATATTTATTAATAAAAGATAAAAAGTATTTTTGTGAACATAAAATAAATTATCTTTTTCTAACTATTAGTCTTTTAGCAACGGGTATTTTTAGACATAATGGTCTATATATTCTTATTGTTATTTGTTTTATATTAATCTATATTAGTTATAAATATAAAAAAATAGGTATATTTATAATAGTTCTTATTACAGGTGTTTCTGTTTATATTATAGAAAAACCACTATATAAATATTTAAATGTTGAAGCTGGACCTAGAAATGTTGAAATTTCACCACTAATGCATGGATTTACTTATTTAATATATGAGAATAAAAATATTGATTTAGATATGTATGCATATTTGACTACTAAGGTTTTTCCAAAAGAAGCATTTATGCTTGGATATGATAAATATAATATAGATTTGGAACTTCATTATACATATGGGGGATTTAAAAATTTAAAAATTGATAAACGTAAAGTTATATTTGGATATATTAAACAATTTTTTTATACACCGATATCTTTAATTAAAGATAGATTATATGGATTTGATATGATTTGGAATGTTTCTGAAAAAGATAGAGTAAAAAATTATAAATATCAAATATTATATGATGAATTTGAAACTAAATATGATGTTGATGAAAAGTATAAAGCTAAATATAATAAGACTTTGTCTGATGCTATAAATAAATTTTTAATTTATATTGCCAATGATGAATTTTTTAATGCTTTATTTTTTAGGGGAGGAATTTATGTTTCTATATTATTAATTTTTCTATATTATTTTATATTAAAAAAGAAAAAAGAAATAATAGTTTTTCTTCCAATAATTCTTAATGCATTAACTTTAATGATTGCAATGGCACATCAAGAATATAGATATGTTTGGGTTTTTGAATTATGTACAATATTAATTTATTTAACTGTAAAATATGATTCATGTTTAATTAATAAAAAATAATAATATTTTTGATTTTGCAATTTACAAATGATAGTTTTTGTTATATATTATAAATAATGATTACGATGGTAGGTGATATTATTGAAACAAGGCTATGAGCAAAATCATAAGAGGAAAAATTTTCCTATAATATATTTACTTATTATAATAGCAATATTAATTGTTGGTGTATGCATTATATGTACAATAACTAGTAATCAAGATGTAAAATATTCGAAAATGATGTTAAAAGAAAAAAGATATGATGGCTTGAGAATAGAAAATATAAAATATTCTAATAAAAATGAAAAAAATTATCTTGAATTTGAAGTTGTAAATTTAACTAAAAATGATTATGAAGAGAAAAAAACGTATGTTGTATTTTTAGGAGAAGATGCAAAAATGATTTCTAAGTATCCTATTAAAATTCCTAAAATTGAATCAAATAGTAAAACTAAATTAAAGATAAGAGTTCAAAAAAATGATTTATATTCATATACATTTTTAATATCAGATTTATAATAAATAAAAAAATTGGGTGACATTATGACAAATAAGAAAGGGAAAATTGGAGATAGATATAGACGTGTTAAATTAAATGACAATAGTATTAAGAAAAAAAATAAAATTGAAGTTAAAAAGATAGCATTTTTAGCTGTATTTTTGTTGCTTATTACATGTGGAGTAACATATTCATTATTATCAATATCAACTGAGGGAAAAAAAGATGTAGTAGTAACTGCTGGTGATTTTAAGGTTAATTTTAAAGATGGAAATTCCATTCAAATAGTAAATACATCACCATTAACAGATGCAGAAGGTTTTAGAACACAAGGATATAAATTTAGTGTTGAAAATACAGGTGATATTAATGCTAGATATTCTATTAGTTTGGAAGAAGATGCAGTAACTAATGAATCATTAAATAATAAATATGTAAAATATAGTTTAAAAGAAGAAGATGGTTCTTGGAGTACGCCAACATTACTTTCAGAAGGACTAGTATTAGTAAATAATAAAGATTTAGCTGTAGGATCTACAACAAACTATGAATTAAAATTATGGCTTGATCAAGATAGTGATAATAGTGTTGAAGGTAAAAAATATGGTGCAAAAATTGTAATAGCATCAGTACAAAGTAATGTTGATGGTATATCAATGGCACAACCTATAATTAACTTAAATGGTAGTAGTTATATAAGAGTAATTAAGGGAGAAAAATTTATTGATCCAGGCGTTTTAAGTGTTTATGATGATAAAGATACAATAGATACTAATAAAGTAGAAACTAAGTATGAGTATTTTGATGGAACAACTACAACTCCAGTAGATGAGATAGATACTTCATTAGAAGGTACATATTATATTTATTATAGTGTTACAGATTCAGATGGAAATGTAGGAGCAAGTGTTAGAACAGTAGATGTTTATTCTAAAATTGAAAGTAATCCTTCAATTAAACTTTTGGGAGATCAAATAATGTATATAACAAAAGGGGATTATTTTAAGGATCCTGGATTTACTGCAGATGATGCAGAAGATGGGGATTTAACAGAAAAAGTAGTAACTGTTGGTGAAATAAATACTGAAATTATTGGTGTACAAACAATTAAATATATAGTAGAAGATAGTGATGGAAATACAACTAGTACTATTAGAACAGTAATTGTAAATCAAAAAGGATCAATCTCTATTACTGTTGGAGAACCTAAAGTAGAAGCAGAACTTGGTGCTTATGTAGAAATAGAAGTAGAGTCAGTAGATGGTTATATTGTAGGTTATTATTTCTCTGATAGACCAAAAGAGCCATTAAAAAATAGATATATTAAGTTAGATGGAAAAGAAAAAACATATAGTACAATAGAAAAAATAAAAGCTAGTAGAATTTATTATGTTTGGGCAATAGATTCTAATGGTAATGTTGCATCTAGTACTCTTAATACTCAAGGTTTAGATGATAAAGCTCCAACTTGTGAATTTAGTGAAATAAAATACTTAGGATTAGATCAAAATAAAGAAGTTACTTTAACATGTACAGATGAATCAGATATTATGCTAGGATATTTAATTGATAAAAGCTTTAGTGTCGATAAATCTATAGAAATTGTTGATATTTCTGCACCTTCTAGAGTTGAAAAAGGATATCAATATACGTTAACACTTAAAGGTAAAGAATTAGGTGATGGCTATATTGCCTTAAATATTAATCAAGTTCTTGATAACTATTATACCGGAAATGAATATGTAGAAGTTAAACCAATAAAAGTTATTAAAATAGATGTAAATATTAAAGATGTAGAATTAGATTTAAGTAAAAAGCCTTCTGAAAAACTAGAAGTTACTGGTAATATAGGTGAGTTAGAATATTCTAGTTCAAGTGATGATGTTGTTACAGTAACAGAAGATGGAGTAATTGAAGCTCAAGGAGTAGGAGATGCTACTGTTACGGTAACTGATAAAGGTTCAGGAGTAACAGCAGAAGTAACAGTTCATGTTACAAGAACTATTAAAGTTGAATATCAAACTCAAGGTTTAGGAATAACCAGAATTACTAAAGGACAGGATGAATGTGTAATTTCAGGTAGTGTTAAAAAATGTAGTTTTGAGTTACCAGAAATCTTTGTAGATGATGGATATACAGCAATTGGTTGGAATAAAAATAAAAATGAACATACTGGATTAGATCAAAAATCAAAAATTGAAGTAACTGAAAATGATGAAAATACTGTTACATATTATACTATAACTAAAAAGAATGCTGTAACAGTAACTGCACATTTTCAAACACAAGGTAAAGGATCAGTAAAAGAAAACTATGATGATGTTACATGTGTTATTCCAGAAACATATAATGAAGAAATACAAGGAGATACTTGTAGTATAGAATTACCAGAATTGAAGGTAAAAGAGGGATATACTTTAAGAGGATGGAGTAGAAGTAGTATTGCAGAAGAAGAATCACCAGAAGATGATGAAACAGCTGAGGAAGGTTATAAAAAACCAGGTGAAAGTGTAAAAATTACAGATAATGTGACTTTCTATACGATAATTTCAAAAGATGCGATAACTTTAACTGCTCAATATAGTACAAATGGTGCTGATTTATTATTAAATGTTGATAATGTAACATGTACTCTTCCAGAAGTATGGAATGATAAGGAACAAGATACTACTTGTACTGTTCCAGCACCAACTATTGTAAGAGAAAACTTTGATATTATAGGATTTTCTTTAAACAAAGATGATACTGGAGAAGATGAAAGAACTATTTCAAAAGGAATTATATATTTAACAGAAGAAAATTCAGGTAAAACTTGGTATGCTATTACAAAAAAAGATGTAATAATTACATGGGATGGAAATGGAGCTACACTTAGTTCTACTAAATCAAATTGTACAATTAGAAATAGTGCTATAACATGTTCTATGATTTCACCAAAAATTACACGTGAAGGATATGAAATTATTGGATTTAATAAAGATAATCAATCGCATGAATCTACTTGGAATGCAGGTATTGAAAATCAACGTATTAATGCGCAAGATGCTGATACTACATATTATGCAATAACTAAAAAGACAATGAAATCTACTTTACAATATTATGATGAAGAGACTGAAAGTCTTAAAGATAAAGAAGTTAGTTGTGATATGTATAACTTAGATAAATCATGTGATTATGATAACTACGATGGAGAAGACAACGATATTACTGATAGTAAAGGACCAGATGATACAGAATTTTTTGGATTTGCAGATAAACCTGGAAGTAAAGATATAGTAGATGGTGAAAATCCTAATAGTAATTCAGATCAATATTATGTTGTATATAGAAAAACAGTAACACCTACATATTATTATTACGGTTCAGAAGGACTAGCTACAATGGAAGGTGAAAGTGGTTACCGTT
>CANRQD010000038.1 GCA_947632685.1 uncultured Bacilli bacterium
ACTCATTCCCATTTAAATACGAATTGCAACTCCATCACCCTCTTCTAATAATGATAAAAACAGATTAGAAACATTAACTTCTTTGTCCTTATTTTCTTTAGCATCTAATGAAGCATTTTCAATTATTCTTTTTAATAAAGGAGTATATAAAAACCATGAATTAGTTATCTTGCCTTTACCAATTATCTTTATAACTTCATCTCTAAATTTATTATAATTTATACCATAATCATTTAATTTTATTGTAACATCTAGATTTTCATCAGAAAGAATTGACAAAAGTAAATGTTCACTTCCAACATAAGGATGTTTTAATGATGTCATTTCTTTTTTGGCATTTAATAATACCTTTTGAGCTTCTTCACTAAATTTTGAAAACATATATATTCCTCCTAAACATATTTTATGTTTATTATGTATTTATTTGCAAGAATTTATGTCCCCAAAAAAATGACAAGAAATTCAAAAAAAAAGGAAGTATAACTTCCTAATCCTTATCTTCTTCCTATTATATTATTGCTAATGATGATAATGTCATAAGTACTAAAACTGCTACTGATATAACTATTAAGACAATTTTTAATATAATAGACATTGGTGAAAATACTAAGAATAATACTAATATTATTATTAATAATTCTAATAATATTTTCCAAATATTTTTAAACCAATCTTTATATGATATACCCATGTATGATAATGTAACCATTAGAACTACACTTGTTGGTGCAAATAACATAGTAAAACCATAAATTGCTGGATATAAAGCTGCTATTGTTGATAATGAATCCTTTGAAACTATACTACTTAAATATGGTAATACTGATTGGAATGCATATAGTGGTTCTACATTAAATATACCTGATAAAATTGCTGTAAGTGATGCTGTAAATATATTAAATCCTTTAGTTATATCAAAAATTGCTTTATATATAACTAATTGGAATGGATGATATGTATTAATTACTAAGCATGTATATATTAATATAACTATAACTGCTGGAACTAATGCAGTCTTCATTCCTTCAAAGAATCCATCAAATAATTCATTTAGTTTTTTCTTATAAATTAATGCAATTACTAATGAAGAAATTATTATAAGAGCTATTAATTCTGTTAATGTCCAACTTCCAAAAGGAAGAATACTTTTTCCAAGAATTTTACCAAATAATGCAAAATTAAATATTTTAAATCCTGTTACACTTTCAGTTGCATTTGTAAAAGCAATATTAGAAAATGCATTTGACCATGGTATAAATGCCAAAATCATAATTACAAATATAACACTAAATATAACTGCTATTGGAACTATACTAGATTTTGTTTTTGTTTCTTCTGGTAATAAAATTTTATCATCTTTTATTTCTTCATCTTTTTTAGCTGATTTTTTAGCTGCTTTTTTTGGTGATTTTTTACGTCCAGATATATAAATCATTGTATTAGCAATTAAAATTGCCATTCCTAAAACTAATATTAATATTTTTATTAAAAGATTACTTGTTATTTTTAAACTAAATAATGTATAAATAACACTTACATTAGAATAGGCAAAAGTTGTACCTGCAATACCAATCATTGTCGAACCAATAACTGTTAATGCTGCAACAATTTTATCATAACCCATTAATAAAATTAATGAAATAATGAAAGGGAAAAATAATATTAAACCTAATTGTAATCCGCATATTGAAGTTATTACTGATAATAATATCATTATGGTACAAATTACAAGTTTCCCATGTTTTTTTAGTTTTTTTGCCATAGAATCTAGCATTTTTCTATATGCACCAATTCTATTTAAAACACCATAAAATCCTCCTACAACTAATATAAATGCAGCTACATTTCCAAAATATGCTAAAGTAGTAGTTATTGGATAGCTAAATAAATCAAATAATCCAATTTGGACTCTTCCTTGTTCTACATAGCTTTCTTGAAAATAAGCAGCTGGTAAAATCCAAGATAATAGTATAAATACTAATGTAGCTATAAGAACAACTTTTACTATATTATGTCTTTTTTCCATAATTAACCTCCCATATTAATTATACTACATTGTACTGATAATACAAGCATTTATGCACTTTTTTTATGAAATTTTAGTGAAAAAAGAGTAGATTCTACTCTTTTGTATCTATAGGTTTCATTAAAGGAAATAATACCACATCTTTTATATTTTCACTATTTGTAAGAAGCTGAACTATTCTATCTATACCCATACCCCAACCTGAAATAGGTGGCATTCCATATTCCATTGCAGATATATAATCATAATCCATATCCATGGCCTCGCAATCTCCTTCTTCTTTTAATTTTGATTGCTCAAGTAACCTTTTTTCTTGTTCTATAGGATCAACTAATTCTGAATATCCATTAACTATTTCAGCACCATTTACTACTAATTGGAATCTATCAGTTATATTATGATTTTCGTCATTATTTCTAGCAAGTGGAGATAAATCTATAGGGTGCTCAGTTAAATATATCGGTCCCTCCATATATGGTCTTGCTACTTTCTTATATAATACATCTACTAAATTACCAAATCCTAAATTTTCAATGGGAGTTTCACTTTCAAGTTCAATTTTTTCTTCTTTTATCTTATTCAATAATTTTTCTTTTGTATTATATTCATTTATATCTATATTAGAATATTTAATTAATAAATCTCTAAATGATATTGATGGCCAATCTCCACTAAAATCTATTTCTTTATCATCTATTGTAATTGTAAGTTTTCCAAATACTTTTTTAATAATTGTTTGTAACATATTTTGAATCAATTTCATATTATCTTTATAATTATAATATGCTTGATATGCTTCAATCATAGTAAAATCTTGTAAATGAGTTTGATCTATTCCTTCATTTCTAAAACATCTACCTATTTCATATACTTTTGATATTCCTGCTATAACTGCTCTTTTCATATAAGTTTCAGGGGCTATTCTTAAATAAACATCCATATCTTGTGCGTTATGATGTGATTTAAATGGTCTTGCTGTTGCGCCACTTGCTTTATTATTCAAAATAGGTGTTTCTATCTCCATATAACCTAAATTATCTAAATAGTTTCTAAGTTCTTTAATAAATTTAATTCTTGCAATAAACCTATCTCTAGTTTCTTGATTCATAATTAAATCAACATATCTTTGTCTATAGCATGCTTCTTGATCTGTTAATCCATGAAATTTTTCTGGTAATGGTTTTAAAGCTTTACCTAAAAACTTAAATTTTTCAACTCTAATTGTTTTTTCTCCAGTATGAGTAGTAAATACTTCTCCTGTTGCTCCAATAAAATCTCCTACATCTATATTTTCCTTAAAAAATTTATAATTATCTTCTCCAACCATATCTATTTTTATTGATAATTGTAATTTATCTTCTATATCACGAATAGTTAAAAAACTCATTTTACCCATTTTTCTCATAAATACTATACGACCTGCAACACTAACTCCAGTAACACCATCTTCTAATAATTTGGCATCCTTTAACTCATGAGTTATTTCATATCTTTCTGGGTATGGATTACAAAATTCTCTTATTTTTTCTATTTTATCTCTTCTAACTTGTTCTTGCTCTGTTAATTCTCTCATACACTATTTCCTCCTAAGACTCTTTTATTACTTGAGTATGTGTAATAATATCATGAAGTCCCCTTTTATCTTTTCTTGATAGTATCATAATGGCACTTATAAATATTACTGCATATTGAATTAATTCAAATCCTAATACACCATAAAAATATATATCTTTACTTGAAAATATAGTAAGACATAATGATATAATATCATATAATATAAAATCTATTATCAATGATCTAAACATAATATCATTAATTGTTAATTCACTATTATCAACTTTTTTAACTCTTATTTTTAATAATTTTTTACCAATAGTTTGTCCCTTATTTTTATATTGAAAAATTATAAAATATAAAGAAAATATAAATACACTTATTAATGAAGATAAACCTGTTTCTCTAGAAATATCATAATTAATATCTGCAGATCTATTTAAATAAGTTTTAGAATCAATCTTACCATTTCTATATTGCTCAATTGTAGTTTGTAATTCTTTGCTTAGTTTTTTATAATTTTCACTATTAGTATTAGATAATGGATATGTTAATAATGAAACTACTAAACTAATAATCATAAAATCTAAAATTAATGCTCCTAATCTTTCTATAAATGAAGCCAGTTTTGTTTCTTTCTTTGGATTTTCTGTTTTTGTTATTAATGTTGCATCTTCTATTACTTCTTTTTTAGATTCAACTACTTTTTCTTTTTTAGCTTTTGATTTTTCTTTATTAGTATCTGTTTTTGGTGTTTTTGACTTTTTTTCTTCTTTTTCACTTTTTGCCATTTTTAATTTCCTCCTTATAAGCAACTAACACTTGCATTATATCATGAATAGTTAAACATTGATATACTTTATTTTTAATTTCATTAGAGTTTTTCATTCCCTTAAAATACCAACCGATATGGTTTCTTATTTCTAATCTTGCTACTTTTTCTGATTTTATTTCTTGCAAGTAATTCAAGTGTTTTATACACATATCAACTTTTTCTTCTACAGTTGGCATATTTATATAACGATTATTATCAATAAGTTCTATAGTTTGTTTTAAAAGCCAAGGATTACCTAAAGCACCTCTACCAATCATAACTGCATCACAAGAAGTTTCTTTTAGCATTCTTTTTGCATCATCTGCTGATTTTATATCACCATTTCCTATTACTGGAATACTTACATTTTCTTTCACTTGTTTTATTATATCCCAACAAGCTTTACCACTATAACCTTGACTTCTTGTTCTAGGGTGTACACATATAGCACTAGCACCTGCTTTTTCTATAACCTTAGCTACTTCTACAGCATTAATATTATTACTATCCCAACCACTTCTAATTTTTACTGTAACTGGAATTGGAACAGATTCTACTACAGCTTTAACAATATTATATATTTTATCAGGAGATTTTAATAGTGCTGCGCCAGCTTGACTTTTTACTGCAACTTTTGGAACAGGACAACCCATGTTAATATCAATAATATCTGGATGCATATTTTCATAAATATATTTAGCTGCAATTACGAAACTTTCTACATCAGTACCAAAAATTTGTTGCGCAATAGGTCTTTCATCTTCCTCCATATAAAGCATATCTATTGTCTTTTTATTTTCATACATAATAGCTTTATCACTAACCATTTCTGCATATATAAGACCACAACCCATTTCTTTTGCAATTTTTCTAAATGCAGAATTTGATATCCCCGCCATAGGCGCTAAAACAACTTGATTTTTAATTTTTACATTGCCTATTTTCCATTCCATAATATCACTTTTCCTCAAACTTATAATTTTTAAAACTGTATATTATATACATAAGTTAAAAATTAAACATATACTATTTTTTATTTTTTTGTTTTAATAAATCTCTTATTTCTTCTAATAATATAACCTCATCAGTCTTTTTACTCTTTTCTTCTTGTTCTTCTACTTTTTCTTTCTTTTTTAATTTTTCAAATAATTTAACCATCATAAATATACAAAATGAAATTATTAAAAAGTCAATTATTGTTTGGATAAAAACTCCATATTTTATATTTGCTTCCCCTACTTTTATACTTAAATTACTAAAATCATGACCTCCTAATATAATACCAATTATAGGCATGATAATATCATTTACTAAACTACTAACTATTTTTCCAAATGCACCACCAACAATTACACCTACAGCCATATCTACTACATTTCCTCTAGATATAAATGTTTTAAAATCATTAGCACTCTTTTTTAATTTTTTTATCTCTTTATTTGTTTTTGTTTTCAAAGCAATCACTCCTTATTGGATAATTATATAAAAAAGAAAACTATTTTTCAAGTTTTCCTAATGCTTCTAATAATTCTGCCTTACTCATTTTAGAATAATTTTTTATTCCTTTTTCCTTGGCAATTTCCTTTAACTTAGTAATAGATAATTTCTCTAAACTATCTTCTTCTGATTCATCAGGCATTTTTCCATTTTCTACTAAATAATCTATTTGTTCTTTTGTTAATGTTTCATATTCAAGTAATGTTTCAGCTATTAATTTTAATAATTTTTTATTTTTAGTTATAATATCTTTTGCTCTTTTATGACAATCGTTTATTATTTTTCTCATTTCCATATCGATTTCATTAGCAACTTCATTTGAAAAATGTTGACTTTTATTATAATCTCTTCCTAAGAAAACACTTCCTTCTTGTTGTTCAAATTGAAGAGGACCTAAATCACTCATACCATACTCAGTAACCATAGCTCTTGCAATTTTTGTTGCTTTTTCAAAATCATTATGTGCTCCTGTTGTTATTTCTCCAAAAATTATTTCTTCAGCAGTACGTCCACCAAGTAATCCTGTAATTTCTTCTAATAAATCTGTTTTTGTTGAACATAGTTTTTCTTCACTTGGCACCATCATGTTGTATCCACCAGCTGAACCACGAGGAATAATTGTAACTTTTTGAACATCATTAGCATTATCTAATTTTAAACCAATTACAGCATGACCAGCTTCATGATACGCAACTAATTTACGATCATTTTCACTATATTTACGTGAAGTTTTAGCAGGACCCATTAAAACTCTATCCGTTGCTTCATCTATTTCACTCATAGTAATAGCTTCTTTATTTCTTCTAACTGTAAGTAATGCTGCTTCATTAAGTAAGTTTTCTAAGTCGGCACCACTAAAGCCAGGAGTTCTTTTAGCAAGATTTTCTAACGTTATTCCTTTTGCTAATTTTTTATTTTTGGCATGAACTGCTAAAATTTCTTCTCTTCCTTTAACATCTGGTAAATTTACTGTAACTTGTCTATCAAATCTTCCAGGACGTAATAAGGCTGGATCTAATACATCTGGTCTATTAGTAGCTGCTATTATAATTATACCTTCATTTTCTCCAAATCCATCCATTTCTGTAAGTAACTGGTTTAATGTTTGTTCTCTTTCATCATGACCTCCACCTAAACCTGTACCTCTTTGACGGCCTACTGCATCTATTTCATCAATAAATATTAAACAAGGTGCATTTCTTTTTGCTTGTTGAAACATATCTCTAACACGACTTGCTCCAACACCTACAAATAATTCTACAAAATCAGAACCACTTATAAAATAAAATGGTACGTTAGCTTCACCTGCTACTGCACGAGCAAGTAATGTTTTACCAGTTCCAGGAGGACCAAATAATAGTACTCCTTTTGGTATTCTAGCACCTAATTTTTGAAACTTTTTAGGATTTTTTAAAAAATCAATTAATTCTTCTACTTCTTCTTTTTCTTCTTTTAAACCTGCAACATCTTTAAAAGTAACTTTATTATTTTCAGTATTTAATTTTGCCTTACTTTTTCCAAAATCTAATGAACTTTTATTACCAGCCATTTGACGATTAAAGAAGAAAAAGGCAATTGCTATTAATAATACAAATGGTAATACATTTACTAATAGCATCAAGAATGTTGAACTTTCAGGATCTGGCTCTACTTCTAATTTAAATTCTTGAGTTTCACCTGCATCAACAATCTTTTTCATAACTTCTTCACTCTTTGGAAGTCTTACAAAAAATGATTGATTTTTCTTGTAACCTTTTAATTTACCAGTAACTTCATAAGTTCCTGCACTACTTCTAGTTGTTATAGTAGCATTTTTTATATTTCCATCATTTAATTCAGTCATAAATTCATTATAAGTTAAATCATTTATTTCTGTATTCATAATATTAGCTATATAAAATATTCCTAGCATAATTAAGAACATAAATAAATATGGAACTAAACCCTTTTTTACATTTTTCTTATTTACTATATTTTTATTCATAATTTCCTCCCTAACGATATTTCAATATTATATCACAATTTTCTCCTTTTGGAATATCAAATTTAGATTTTTTTATACCAGGTATCCAAAGTATATTACCTAAGGCATCTACAACTATAGGCCAAGTATCTCTTTTATCAATATCAATCTTTGATTCTATAAAGATATCTTTTACTTTCTTTTTTCCATTTAGCCCCTTAACACTTATTTTATCACCAAATTTTCTAGTTCTAATAGTAATAGGTAACATAATATCTTTAGATGATAACCTACATATATTATTTGAATTATCTTCTGTTTCTTTTATCATTTCAATTATATGATTATTTGGTAATTCTGCATATTTATTAAATTCTATTTCATAAGACGTAATTTCACCCATCTCACGTTTCAAATAAAATTCATTATAACTTTTTATAGCTAAAATTTCATTTGGCAAATTAACAACTAAATTAGATTTTTTACTATTAATTAAATACATCAAAAGATCAATATGCTTATCATTGACTAATATTAAATCATCTTGATAAAAATCTTCCATTATATAATATAATATTTCTTTTTGAATATATTTATCAATTTTTAAAAATTCATCTATTAAAATTCTATTTGTTTTTTTATTAATTATACTTGTTATTGCTTTATCTCTTTCTTTATCAATAAATTTTGCTGCTTCTTCTAAATTTTCACTAAATTTTAAAAATTTTTTATGAACATTAGCATCTTCTTCTTTTAAAAATGGCAAAATATATTTTCTATATCTATTTCTTGTATATTTATCTTTTAAGTTTGACTCATCAATAAAATATTTTACATTATTTTCTTTATCATATTCTTCTAATTCCTTTTTTGTATAATATATTAATGGTCTTACAATCTTATAGCCTTCCATTGGGGTAACTTTATGTATTCCACTATATCCATTTAAATTAGAACCTCTAATAATTCGCATTAAAACTGTTTCGATTAAATCATCACCATGATGTGCAGTCATTAAATAATTGGCATTATATTTTCTAACTAGTTTTTCAAAAAAATTATATCTTATATTTCTAGCTTCATTATGAAAATTATCATCACCATATTTGTCAATAGCCATTAACTCAATTAAAACATTTTTACTTTTACAATATTCTTTAATAAAAGCTTCTTCTTCTTCACTTTGTTTTCTAAGTTTATGATTTACATGGGCACAAATAATTTTTAACTTATATTTTTCTCTTGCCTTTATTAGCATATCTAAAAGTGCCATAGAATCAGGTCCCGTAGAGCAGCCAATAACTATAGTATCACCTATATTAAAATTAAATTTATCATCTAATGAAATCATTTAATACCACCAATACTATTCTATACGAAAACACTCTTTTTATCAAGTAAAAAGAAAGCACTAGTATATCATAAAAAAATTCTACGGAATTCGTAGAATTATTTCTCCATCTTTTGAATATGAATACTTTTCTCTGGCATATCTAGCAATATAATCAGGATCTTGAAGTTTATTAGCATCAACTTGTAACGCTTCCTCTTTTTCTTTAAGATCAGATAATTTTGTTTTTAATTCTTTCTTTTCCTGATATTTATCAAATATCTCAATCCAGTATTTTCCTATAGTATATGTAGTACCAGCAATTATAACTAAAGAACCTAGTCCTAATATGAAAATACGTTTTACAGATTTACTTTTTTTCTTTTTAGACATATTATCATCTACCTTATAAATAATAGTATATCACTAAAGTAAATTAATACAATAAGTTAAATTATTTTTTTCTGTTATTTACACTTTTTAAACAGTTTTTTAGTTTATTAACATATTTCTTAAATTTTAATTGCCCAATTATAAATCCTACTACAATAAATAATAAAAAATATGAGTGTACAACTCCACTATTTATTTTTTTTATAAACAAAAAATATACTAATGCAGCATCAATTATGTATATGAATGTAAAAATAATCTTAAATACTAAATTTTTAGAAAATAAATATTTATAATTTATATCAGTTAAAATTGAAAAAAATATTCCAAAAATAAAGGAAAATACAATTGATATTATCTGTAATTTTATAGTCATTATTTGAACAACCTATTAAATATTCCATTTTCTTTTGTTTTCTTTGCACCATCTTCTAGATATGTAATACTATTTACCAAGCCTCTAATAGAAACATTTCCTTGAATAGTATCTAATTTAATTAATTCTAATTCTTCACCTTTTACTAACATAAATCCCATACTAGTTTCTAATAGAAACTGCTCTGTATCGAAATTTTCTATTTTTTTTACACCTGTTACTATTAAATTTTTTCTTTCTGTCAAACTTAGTCCGTGTGTATAACTACCCATTGCTTCTTGTTTTTCCATATTTTTTCCTCCTAAGAAATTATATGAAATAAACATATTTTTATGAAAAAAAAAGAAGATTAATTTTAATCTTCATTACTTTCAGAATTTACATCATCAGCATTATTATATGCTTCAATTATAGCTTCTTCAAACATTGCTCTAACTTCTGGATTAATTGGATGTGCTATATCTCTATAGCTTCCTGATGAAGTTTTACGACTAGGCATTGCTATAAACAAACCATTATCTCCTTCAATAACACGGATATCGTGAACTGCAAAACTATCATCTAATAATACAGATGCTATTCCTTTCATACGAGATCCTTCTTTTTCAATTTTACGTACATTTACTGATGTAATTTTCATATCTAGTTCCTCCTCTTAAAGCATAACACTTTATATAATTATTCTATAATATTTTTTTCATAAATGCAATAACTATTTTTTTAATACTACTTCTTTTATTTCTAAGTTTCTAGTAAGAAGATCATTATAACTATAAGATTTTACTCTTTCAGTATGATTATTTACCTTAACTGTAAAAATTGATTTATATACACCTATTATTTGACCTACAAATTCATCTGTTTGATTTCTTGCACCCTTAAATTTAAAGAAAAACAAATTTCCTTTATTTTGTTTTATAAAATTTTTTATTTTATTTATATTCATCTTGGATACCCCACATACATTGTTCCATTTGTAATAATTCCACCTATTCCATCTGCT
>CANRQD010000039.1 GCA_947632685.1 uncultured Bacilli bacterium
CATGTTAAAGGTTTTACTATCACACTTATATCTAAAACAGGTGCATTATGTGTCACAATCATATCTTGACCAGATATACTCATCTGCTTACTAATTCTTTTAAAATTATTATATTTTTGAGAAAAATAATGAGGAGTTTGAACTAAAAATTCATCTGATCTTAAAATTCTGCTCTTTCCAAATATAACAGCGGAATTCTCTTCTGGATTATTATAAGAAAATAGTAAGTTATAATAATCCATTGATGAACCATGAATTTTAAGTATCACACATAAAATAAATATTAATATAGCAATAAAATAACGAAATTTAATTATTTTTTTAAAAATAAAACTTGCTTTATTCCAAAAATATATTCCTATTATACAAAGTATTAAGCTAAACTCTATAACTAATAATATTTTATGCTGTGGATAAGTTTTATACATTGGAAGCATTGCAAAAATTAATACGCATATTGATATAAAACATTCTAAATATTTTAAATATTTTTGATACTTTTTCAATTTGATACCTCCCATTATTATTGTAAATATAAATTTAAAATTTCATTTGAAATAATCTATATTTATTTTTTTAGTGCAATTAATATAACACCAAATATTACTAAAACTATTCCAATAACATTAATCAAACTAAGTGATTCTTTAAAGTAAAAGTATCCAAGTAATACAACTAATACCTGAACAATTGCAGTTGCAATTGGTACAATATATGATAAATCATATGTTGCCAATAGTTTTTGCCATAAAAGAAAACTACACAAGTATAACACAAATCCAAGCGTTGTCATAAAACCAATTTTAAATATTATTTCATTCTTAAATGAAAGGGATAAATTATTACCTCCAAGTTTAAAACAAAAAAGTCCACCAGTCGTTAATACTATATAAAGTGCAGTTAATAAAAATTTCATATCAATCACCTACTTATTTTTTTCTATTAAAATTGCAATCTCTTGTGCAAGCTCTATAATTTTTTGCTGTTGTTCTGAAATTTGCTTACTATTTCTAAATGTTATAAATAGTAAAAATATTATGCAAAGTATAAATAAAAGAGATGGTGGATAATCTATATTTAAAAACTCTGCAAATTTATCTATGGAATAAGGAAAAACAGAAAGTACTATCATAATCATAGCAGCAACAATCCACCAAAAGCTTTCTTTAATAGAAAATTTCTTTTTTCGTACTTCATAAACAATATAAATAAATACAATTACTGATAATATTATAAAATATATATTTTTCATTATAAATCCTCCTTATTTTTTCTTCTAGGATTTTGAATAATTATAAACACAATTGTATAAACCATATTAATCATATATTTAATAGGTTTTACAATACCACCATGCATGCTTTCTCCTGCCTCTCTAAGCCTCATTTTAACAGGTACTTCTTTTATTTTATAACCAGATCTTAACATTTCAATTACTAAATTAGCATCTGGAAACTCAGGGTAATTTCCCATTTTAGAATATCTCTTAATAACTTTTTTATTTAAACATTGAAATCCACTTAAAGGATCAACTATTTTTTCTTTACAGAACAAATATACCATTTTTTCAAATAATTTTGTCCCCAGTCTTCTAAAGAAAGGACAAGGATAACCCATATCTTTTAAATATCTAGATCCTATAATAATATCATAATTACCCTTTTTAGCAACATCAAATAACTTAGCAGCCTCTTTAGCAATATGTTGTCCATCTGCATCAAATTGAATCACATAATCATAATCATTTTGATAAGCATATTTAATTCCAGTTTGAATAGCCCATGCATATCTTAAATTAAATACACCAGTAATACATTTAACACCATTTTTTTTAACTATTTCTTCTGTATTATCTGTCGAACAATCATTAATTACTAAAATATCAGCAAACGAAGCATCTTTCTTTAATTCTTTTAATACTTTTTCAATATTTTCTGCTTCATTATAAGCTGGGATAACAATTAATACTTTTTCCAATTTACTCACACTCCTAATGATTTACTAAAATACATATATATTGTATATATAGAATTCAAATTAATACATAATATCAATATAAAATACATTAAATTAGTTCTTTTGAAATTTATATATTTTTTAGTTGAAATAGCTGTCAAAAATGAGAGAAAAACAAATGGAATAAAATACCTGCCTTGTACCCCTTCAATAATTCTACCTCCTACTTTTGTCCAACTTAAATACATTGCACCAAGTACAGTATTAAATATAATAAAAACTAAAAAATTAATTATATATTTCTCATACTTTTTAAATTCATATTTACTCTTTTCTAAAAATGGAGCAATTACAAACATTATATATAATAATATAACAGAAATAAAAGCGCCAAAAATATTAAAACAACCTAAACTTCTACCTACAAACGTAATAAGATATGATTCTTGATTCATAACAAGTGTGTTACTTAAAACTTTCAAATATCTTATTGGATTAGAAATAACTCCTTTTAATTGTTTTATAGAATCAATATTATTCTCCTTATTATAATCTAGATGTAGATATACACTATATTTAGAAATTTGTATATAGAAAAATATTGAGCAAAAAAAAGATAGACACATAATTATATACAAAAGATATTTATTCTTTTTATCAGTATTTTTGATTTTTTTATTCAATAAAAATATTAAAAATATCATTGGAAAATATACTATTTTAGAAGATGCAATAATAATCATTAAAACACCTAATATAATAATCTGTTTAAGAAATAACTTATTGTACTTTTCATTAAACTTTAAATATAAAATATAACTAACAAATAATAAAGATGTACAATTAAGAAGAGAATCACTTGAAACTGAAGTATTTTGTTGCATAATCATTGGAGTAAACATATAAACAAACATAAATAATTTTCCTATAGGTATATATTTCAAAACTAAAAATCCAGTTAATATAAATATCAAAAAATTTAAAAATCTAGCTAAATAAAATCCTAAATAAATAGACATATTAAATAATTTAGCAATATTAACTCCAAGACTTGGTATGATATAATCTATAAAAGCATATCCCCCCCCTGTATCAAAATGACTTTTAACTTTATTATTATAATTAGTTTTTTTACTTAAAGCTTTATAAAGCTCTTGATAATTATTAATTCCTTTTAATGAACTTTTTTCTAATGTATCAGGGACATACATAATTGGTATATTTTTTTTAGTCATAGTTGGAAAAAAATCACCTTCAGCTACAGTATAAACTTTAACAAAATGAGAACTTTCATCTGGCACTTGGTTAGGAATTATTAAAGTTGTATATGAAAAACCTAATGGTATAACCAATACTAAAAATAAATATTCTAGTTTTTTATAATATTTTATAAAAAGTAAAATCATAATTAAACTAAGTAAAATACCATTAATTATAAATAAATATTTATAAACAACATTTAAAGTTATAGCTTTTTTTAACATTATAAACACATTAATTATTGATAAAATAAATTCCATAGAAAACAAAATTTTTCCACTATATTTATAATCTAATATTTTATTAATCGTTTTCATAATCAATGCCTTTATCTAATACAAAACTCTTTTTTTTACTAAAATTGCAATTATAAAATGGATCATTATCAATATATTTTTTCCACTTTTTTTTCATATAATTCTGTTCTTCTAAAAATTTTTTATATTTTTCAGTAGTAGTATCAAGTCCCCTTGTTTTAGATTCATAGTGATATAACTCAACTTGTGGAATATAAATATTATAATATCCTTTAGTAAGTAATTTCAAATTGAAATCTATATCATTATATGCAACCATCAAATCTTCTTCAAGTCCACCTACTTCATTATATTTTTTACGTGACACCATAAAACAAGCACCTGTATTTGCACTATAATTATGTGGAAGTGCAATCCTACCATAAAGACCTAAATCATGCCTTTCTGAATTCAAAAATGCATGATTAGCAATCCCACCAACACCAAGTACTACTCCTGCATGCTGGATTGTATCATCAGGATATAAAAGTTTTACACCAACTGTACCAATATGTTTTTGCATTGCATAACCGACCATTGTCTTTAACCAATCTTTTGTTATAAGCAAAGTATCATTATTAAGTAAAACTATATAATCACTTTTACAAGTTTTAACTGCAATATTATTAATTTTAGAATAATTAAATGGCATCTTAGCTTCTACTACTCTAAAATTTTTATATTTTTTCTTATATTCTTTTATTAAATCAAATAATTCTTTTTCAGTACTATCATTGTCAACTAAAACTACTTCATAATTTTTATAATTTGTTTTTGAAAAAATTGATTCTAAGCATTTACGAGTATCTTCTGCATGATCTCTTGTAGGTATAATAATAGAAATACTAGGTTCTTTATCATACAAATATTCAATTATATAATGAATATGTGAAATAGATACTTTTCCTTTTATTCCACGTCTTTTTAAAGCATCTTCAACTGATTTAACACCAGCTTCTAGCGCATAACTTTTACTACTAATTTTAACTGCAGTAGAACCTGGAATCATTCTCCAATGATATAAAACCTTTGAGATATGTGCAATACGATTTGTTTCTTCAGTAAATCTTAAGAATAAATCATGATCTTGACTTCCTTCATATCCTACTCTAAATCCCCCAATTTTATCTACAATACTTTTTCTAAGTACACAAAAATGACAAATATAATTACTACCTAATAATGTATCGGGAGCAAAATCAGATTTAAAATGTGGTGATTTAAATTTACCATCCATGTCAAGTTTATCTTCATCACTATAAATCATATCTAATTTTTTATTTTCATTCAACTTTTTAACAATTTGGTATAAAGCATCAGGTGTGATTAAATCATCATTATCCATAAGCCCGATAAATTCACCTGTTGCTATTTCTATTGCACTATTAGTAGCACGCGAGATATGACCATTTTTCTTTCTATAAACAATTTTAATACGCTTATCTTTTTTCTCATATTCTTTTAAGGTTTCAATTGTTTCATCTAAAGTAGACTTGTCATCAGCAAGACATATTTCAAAATTAGTATATGTTTGATTTAAAATTGAATCCAGGCATTCACTTAATAATTTACGACTAACATTATATACCGGAATAACCATAGATATTTTAGGATTATAACTAAATTTTTGCACTTTTTCTTCTTGAATACAGTGTGTTTTAATCCAAAAAGCATAATCCTTAGGAACACCAGGATCTAGAAATATTCCATTACCAAAAATTTCATTTATCTTATTTCTAAAATCTTTAAGATATTTTCCCCAAAGTGATGGTGGTACAAGCAAATGATATTCCCTCCATAAAAATCTAATTCCTCTACCAAAGGCAATAAGGAAATTTCCTAATATCTTAAACTTACTTTTTATTTTTGAAAATATAGGAAAAACACTTTTTCTAAATTTACTTTTTAGCCTATGTAATAAAGAATTAATTCTTGTACAAATGAGTACTTCTTTACCATTTTTTACTAAATAGATTTCAATCATTTTATCATTTTTAGAAATTGGCACTTCTAAACAAAATACGAAATCAGCTATAGGTAATATTTCATTATAATTTACCTTTTTTCCATCTATTTTTATGACAACATCATAAGATAGGTCAGTTAAACAACCATGAACAACAAATTTAGAATTTCTAATTCCATATACATTAGCTTCCTCAATATGTATATAATCTTTTAACATGAATCAAACCTCCTCAGCAAAACCTTTTTCAAGTTTTCTAAATATCATAAGTCCTAACAAAAATATAATTATAGCTATAATAATTAAATAAATTATTTCATTAAAACCAGGTACTTGGTGATATAGAAATATATCGCGATAAGCCTCTATTAATTCTGTAAGTGGATTTAAATAAAGTATCCATCTAACTTTTTCTGGAAACAATGTAGTTTGATAAAGTATTGGAGTTGCATAAAATAACATATTAGTAAAAAAATTAATTATATACTCGCAATCTTTAATATAGATATTAATTGCGCTAAAGGCAAAAATAATACCCAGTGTTAAAAAAAATTGTAACAATGCAATTAAAGGTAAAAATAAAATATGCCAAGTAATTCCTACCCCACCAAATATACAAAATAGTATTATAATAATGCAACTGATAAAAAAATTAATAAGTCCACTTAAAGCTACTGATATAGGAAGAATTTCACGTGGAAAATATACTTTTTTAATAATACCAGCATTCATTCTAACAGTAATCATCCCTTGATTTAATACTGTTGTAAAAAATGTCCATGGAATAATACCAATTATTAAATATATTAAATAATTGTCAGTTTTTATTCTCATTATATACGGAAATACAATTGCATAAACTACAACCTGTAGTAGCGGATTTATAAAAGACCAAAGTATGCCAAGAAAAGATCCCTTATACTTACCTCTTATTTCTTTTTTTACATTACTTTTTAATAATTCTCTATATTGATATAAATTATTTATTAACTGCATATTATTTACACTCCTTCAAGTACTCATCTATTACTACATCAATATCTCCATCCATTCTAATATGACCTTTATTAATCCAAATACCACGAGTACATAATCTTTTAACAGCATCTATACTATGGCTAACTATAACTACTGTCTTATCACTATCACGAAGTTCTTTTAATTTATTAAAACATTTATCTTGAAAATGTTGGTCTCCTACTGCTAATATTTCATCAATAAGTAATATTTCTGCGTCAACATTTATTGCAACAGAAAAAGCAAGTCGCATATACATGCCAGATGAATAAGTACGGACTGGATTATCAATAAAATTTTCAAGTTCAGAAAATTTTATTATATCTTCAATTCTTTTGTCAATTTCACTATGGGTAAGACCAAAAATAGATGCATTAAAGTAAATGTTTTCCCGTCCTGTAAAATCTTCGTGAAATCCTGCACCAAGTTCTAAAAGAGATGTAAGTTTACCATGAGTTATAATTTTACCTTTGGTTGGATATATAATTTTTGTCATTAATTTTAATAAAGTACTTTTACCACTACCATTAACACCAATTAATGCAACAGTTTCACCCTTTTTAATATTTAAATTTATATTTTCTAAGACTACCCTATCCTCAGAATTGTTTTTTCTTTTCCAAAAAACTAGTCTTTCTTTTAATGTATTAGCTTTATCATAAAATACTTTAAATTTTTTAGTAACATTTTCAACTTTTATAACATAGTTATCATTTTTAGTCATAATATGACACCTCGCACAACATATACTACTAAAATTATATCATATATAAAATAAAAGATAAATTACTTTATAAAAAATATTTAACTATTGAATACTATTATAACAAAAATATATTTAATTAACAAATACATAAATTCCTTAAATATAATATATCTTAATTTATAATTTAGTAATATTATTTATTTTTTCTTCTAATATTTCTTAATGGTCTAGTTATTTTCCATGATTTAGAGTTTAGTATAGCATTTATTTCATAACGAAGTTTTTTATTTTCTTCAAGTAAATTTTTCTCTAAATCTGTTTCAGTATTATTATTAAAATCTTTAATTTTATAATGTGAATTATAAAATTGCTCCATTATTTTGTCTATTTTAATTAAATTTTGTCTTGATAAATCAACTTTTGATTCAAATTTTTTTAAAGAAGCTTCAATAATAAATGAATTGGCAAAAAAACTAAATTGCTTATTCTTTATAATATCCAAATATGCTTCTTTTTCATCATATAATGCAAAAGAATTTTTTTCTGATAAATACGGCCTATATTCTTTTAATCTTTCTTTTGTTGGTACATATTCATCAGAAAATATAATATTTGGTAATTTATAATCTGGTAATGGATAATAATATTTTGTATATTTAAATCCTGATCTTTTTAAAATTTCATCTAATTCCATTTTTCCAAATGTTCTTATTCCTTGTTTATTTTTATACCCAAGAATACCATCAAATAATATTCCAGTATGATCTTCCCAGGCTCCACTAAAGTATTTCATACCAAATTGATTTTCTATTGCAATCAATACTTTTCCATCAGGTTTTAGTAACGATTTTATTTGTATTAAAAAATCATGATAAGGATTTTCACTATTTGTATATAATGATGCATACTCTAATACACCTATTAAAGTTATATAATCAAATTTCTTTTTAAATTTTATATCATTAAAATTTGCTACAATTATTTCCAAATTTTCTTTATCTTTGCATCTAGTAGCTATAGCTTGTGCTCTTTGTTTTGAAAGTTCTACTGCAGTAACATATTTTGCTTTATCACATAGTATACTAGTTATTGCTCCCATACCAGCACCTATTTCTAATATTTCTGAATTATTCTTAAACGGATACCAACTTAAAACATTTTTTCTAATTGGTGATATATGATAAAATATTGGCCATCTAATATCTTTTTTAAAAATTTCATTATAATTATTTTCTCCATATTTTTCTAAATATTTTATTACATCTTTCTCTGTTGAACCGTCACAATATTTATCCTTACCTGTATAAAAATCGTAATTTAATTTCATTATATTCACCTATCCTATTTTTATTTTTCAATCAATATTATAGCATATAAATTATAAATCTTGAATATTTTTTATTTTATTTAATAGTTTATTAATAACTAAATATTATAAGTCATTATTTATTAATTTTATAAAAAATTGATATACAATAATTATTTATTATATATCAATTTTGCATTTGAAAAATTAATTATATTTTAAATTCATATCAACCGGACCACTTATACCATCAATATGACCATTATCAGTATATTGCCACATTGTGTGCATTCCAGTATATGAAGATTTTTGAACAACCAAACTACCTGAATCTATATTTTCTTTGGGCCATTGAGCAACCCAAACTTCATCTGGATTAGCATTATTTAAATTTACTCCATCACCACCACGTAACCAATTAGCAAATGTATAAATCATTGCTCGACGTCCAACAGAATGACATCCATAAATAAAACCACGCGCTACATCAATCCTATCACTTGCACTAATATGATCTGCTCTACCACACGTACCTCCACCACATGAACTATATTCAATATCTAGTGCTGGCATATAATCAAGATAAATTCCTAATAAATTTAAATAATCATTTACTTTCCAAGCTTCTTCTATACCTTCATTATAATTTTTTGCTTGTGAAAAGAAATATACTCCGACCTCAAGTCCTACTGCTTTTGCTTGCTTAATATTATATATAAAATTCATATCTTGCTGGAAAGCACCAGTTTCATAACCACGATACCCTGCTCTTATCATTGCAAATTCAATACCACTTCTTTTAACTTTTCCCCAATCTATATTACCATTATGCTCAGATACATCTATTCCAACTTTCATTCTTGAATATATTTGTACTTTAAAATCTTTTCTATGAACCTCTTCATCTAGATGATTATAAACTCTCACAGAAATAGTATGTGTACCATCAGTTAAATTTTTTAATGAAGCAAAATATCCAGGCGTAGGATTAATACTTTCATCTCCATATCCTTTAATATTTCTCAATACATCTTCCCTATTATGTCTAGTAACTTCACCTTTTTCAATGTTATCAACAAATACTCTTACCTTTTGACTAGATTTAGAATCATTGGTAATGGCCCAGCCTTTTAATTTTATTTCATTATCATTTTTAAGTAATAATGATTCTTGATAAGTTATATTTTTATTCATATCTGTATCATCATTGTAATCAATATAATCTATTGCAATATCTCCTTTATAGCCTTTATTAACTTTAATGTTAATACTTTTTGTTTTAATAATCTCATCATTTGATAAAAGATCAATTTTTAAAATGTGATTACCATCTTTAACATCATCTACATTATAATTCAAGCTATAATTATTATTATTAATAGTAGAAATTCCAATCAATTTACCATCCAAATATCCTTTAATACTTGTATTAGGTGCTATGGTTTTAACACTACCTTCTACATGTAAATTATCTTTAACATATGAATTATTATAAGGATTATTTAAATAAATTTCTGAATCGTATTTTATTAACATAACATTAACACTTTGTTGAGTAATAGTAATACCTTTTTCATCAGTAACTAATAAAGTTAACGCTATTTTACCATCTTTATATTTACTTAAATCAAATTTTCCATGATAACCAGGTGTTGGATTAATAGCTTTGTCCCCATATCCCTTAATAACATTTAATACATCTGATCTAATAACATTTCTATTAACCTCTCCAAGCATAGTTCCATTACATAAAACATAAACTTTAATTTTTCCAGACGTACTCATTACCCATCCTGAAATATCAAGATCTTTTGTTATAATATTCCCCTCACGAGGTGTATCTATAGCAGTAAGTACAGAAGGTTTTTTTCTGTTAAATCTACGGGTATTTTCTTTTAATATATTACCATTTTTATCTATAACCTGAATTTTTATAGTATGACTTCCATAAGCTAAGTTTGTTATGTCATAATCTTTAACAAATCCTGGCATTGGATTTTCTTTTATTGTACCATAGCCTTTAACTGCATTTATTACATCAGGTCTTAATTCTCTTGAAATATCTGGTACTTCATTATTATCAATGAATACTTTAACTGTAGTATTCATTCCACTACTCATAGCCCATCCTCTAATATGCAAATTATCAGAAACATTTTGATTTACAGCTGGTTCACCTAAATTTATTTCAGCATTGGGTTTTGTTTTATTAAATCTACGGGTATTTTCTTTTAATATATTACCATTTTTATCTATAACCTGAATTTTTATAGTATGACTTCCATA
>CANRQD010000040.1 GCA_947632685.1 uncultured Bacilli bacterium
AAATTATAATAATGGCCGAAAGGCGCGAATTAAAATGAAATACAAAAATATATTTCATTTTAATTCTTTTCTTGTGATATTGCAAGAGAATAAGAGATGTGCTATAATAAAAAACAATTTAAGGAGAAAAAATATGGAAAAGGTAAATATAAAAAAAATAAGAGTAGTATTATTTAAAGAATTAAAAAAATATAAAGAAAGTGGATTAAAAGATTATATAACTCTAGATATAGATAAAAAAATATTACACGATATACTTTTTGAAGATCATAGATTTGCTCTACCAGATGATTTATGGAAATTGTTAGATTTAAGTAATGTCTCATTTGATTATATAGATGTAATAACAGTAGATTTTACAGGAAGTAAAGGTGTGGTAATAAACCCTCAAAAAGTATGTGATAAGAGTTTACTAGGAACCAAATTAACAAATGTAGAAATAAAAGGTTCATTCGATGATGTTAATGTTTATAAAACAGATTTTACAGGAAGTAAGGGAGCAGTAATAAATCCTCAAAAGGTAAGTACTAAAGATTTGAGTAATACAAAATTAACAGATGCAGAAATAAAAGGTTCATTCAAAGGTGTTTGTGTTGAAAAAACAGATTTCACAGGAAGTAAAGGTGTGATAATAAATCCTCAAAAAGTATGTGGTAAGAGTTTACTAGGAACCAAATTAACAGATGTAAAAATAAAAGGGTCATTCGATGGTGTTATTATTTATGGAACAGATTTCACAGGAAGTAGCGGAGCAAAAATGGATATAGATACAGCAACAAAAGCAAAAAAATTAGGAGCTATTTTAAAAGATGTAGAAATAATAGAGGCAGAAAAAGATATAACTAAAGAGGTAGAAGATAAAATTGTAAAAACATTTCAAAAAAAATTAAAATAAATAATTGACCTAGTTAGAGGTCTTTTTTTATTTTGTATAAATAATGGAATTATTGTTAAAAAATATTTTCTAATAAGTTGAATTTATTTAATAATTTTGATATAATGTAGAAGCTTGATAACTTATATAAATTAAGAAAGGAGATATTTATGAGTAAAATTAAAGTTTTTGCTTTAGGTGGACTAAACGAAAACGGTAAGAATATGTATGTTGTTGAAGTTGATAAAGATATATTTATTTTTGATGCCGGATTAAAATTTGATAATGATAGAAATTTAGGAATAGATTATATTATTCCAAGTTTTGATTATATTGTAAAAAATAGAAAGAGAGTTAAAGGATTATTTTTAACACATGGTCATGATAGTAATATAGGAGCAGTACCAGATTTATTGGAAACAATTCCAGAAATTGATGTATATGCAACAAAATTGACTATGGAAATTTTAAAAAATGGTTTAACTACTGATGAGGTTAAAAAGTATAAACTTCATGAAATTAGACCACATAATAAAATAAATTTTGGTAGGAATTCAATATTTCCTATTAGTATAACTCATTCAATACCAGATGCAGTATGTTATGTTTTAAATACTAAAGATGGCGCTATTGTATATACGGGAGATTTTACATTTGATGCTACTATGACAGGATGTTATCAAACTGATATAGGAAAACTTGCATATGTTGGAAAACAAGGGGTCTTATGTTTACTTTCTGAATCAATTTATGCAGAAAAAAAAGGACATACTAGTCCAAATAATAGAGTAGCAGATTTTATTAGAGAAGTACTAATAAAAAATGAAAATAGAATAATCGCAACTGTTATGCCTGCACATTTTTATCGTATTCAAGAAATATTTAATGAAGTAAGTAAAACTCATAGAAAAATAGTTATAATGGGTAAAACTTTACAGACTATGATAAATACTGCTATAAAAAATAATTATTTAACTATTGATAGTAGAAAGATTGGAGATTTAACAAATTTAAATGATAAAGATGTTTTTGTTTTAATATCTGATGAAAAAGAAAAACCTTTTGCTAATTTAGAAAGAATTATAAAAGGATATGATAAATATATAAAATTAACAGAACAGGATACTATATTTATAACTGAACCTAGTTATGCTGGTATAGAAAAAAGAATGGCTATTATTATGGATGATATTGCAATGCTTGGAGCTAATGCTATTTCATTATCTAGTAAAAAACATTTATTACATCATGCATCTAGTGAGGATTTAATGATGATGATTAATTTAATGCAACCAAAATATTATTTTCCAGTAAAAGGGGAATATAGACATCAATATGCCAATGCTACTATTGCAGAAGAAGTTGGTATACCAAAAGAAAATATTATATTAAAAGAAAATGGTGATGTAGCAGAGTTTGTTAATGGTAAATTAATTAATTCTACACTTCATATTGATGTAGATGATACTTTAATAGATGGTAAGAGTCAAGAAGATGTTGGAGATTTAGTATTAAAAGATAGAGAAATGTTAGGTTCAAATGGTATTGTTATTGTAAGTTGTACCTTAGATAAGAAAACTAAAGAAATATTAGGTGGACCTGAAATATTAACTCGTGGATTTATTTATGTAAAAGAAAGTCAAGATTTATTAATAGAAACAAAAGAATTAGCACGTGCTATTATAAATGATAATATAGTACCTAATTCTCAAAGAGTAGACTATTCTAAAATAAAAAATGATGTAAGAGATAGGTTAGGTAAATTTTTCTATAAAGAAACTGAATCTAAACCAATGATTATTACAGTTATTCAAGAAGTGTAATTTTTCACTTCTTTTTATATTAAGATAGATGATAAAATTAAATTTGTTATTGACTATATAAAAATTTAGTGATATTCTAACCCTTAAAAGAAGTAGTAAAAAATTAATATTAGGAGATTTATATGAAAACTGAATTAGAAAAATTAATGGAAGAACATGATGTTCATTTAATGAGATTGTTAAAAAATGAAGAAAAAGGATTTTTAACTGGAAAACCATCACTTGATAAACCTCATCTTAAATATTATCCAGAAGAAGCTTTATATCAAGAGTTACCTAAAGCTTCTATGTATAATTATATGTATGAGTTAAATAAAGATCATTTAGATGATGTTGCAATTATCTTTGATACTGGATTTGATGAAACGCCTATTACATATAGAAAATTATTTAAAAATATAGATAAAGTAGCTAACAATTTAAGAAAAAAAGGAATTCGCAGACAAGATAAAGTAGCCGTTAGTATGCCAAATATTCCAGAATCTGTATATACAGTTTATGCTTTAAATAAAATTGGGGCAGTAGCTTGTTTAATAGATCCTAGAATTACACCATATAACTTAGAAAAAGATTTAGAAGATTTAGATGTTAAAATGTATATTGGAATTGCTGAAACTTATAAAAATGTTAATAAAATTCAGAAAAAACTAAACTTAGATAAAATTATTATAACTCCATCTATTCGCTCAGCTTCTAATCGTAAAATAAAAATGATGTATATGGCTTCCAAACTATTAGATGGTAGCCAACCAATAAAATTAAATAAAAATTATTCAATTGCTTTAGCTAAAAATAGTATTATTAAGGAACAATATGAAGCTCCATATAAAGAAGATTCAGTAGCTTTCATTTCTTATACAGGGGGAACTACTGGGGTTCATAAAGGTGTTATGCAAACTAATGATGCTATTAATAGTATGGTTTTTTCTCATAATTATGTCCAAGGAGATATTGAACGTGGAGCTAAATTTATGAGTCTAATACCACCATTTCTAATATATGGAATTTTTACTTTACATCTAGCTTTATGTCGAGGATTTGAAACTCATATGTTAATGGATTCGTCTCCAGAACATTTTGTTGATTATTTAATTAAAATCAATCCAACATTAGCCTTTGGCGGACCTATTCATTGGGAGACCCTAATTGATAATCCAAAAATAACTGAAAATTGTTTTTCAAATATGCGTTCACCAGTTTCTGGTGGTGAAAAATTGTCACTGGTAAAGGAAAAAGAAATAAGTGAAGCATTGTTAAAAGGAGGCTCTCAAATATCTTTATGTAATGGTTATGGAGCAAGTGAATTATGTGGTTCTGTTACTTTAAAGGAAGGATCTAAGAGTAAAGATGGAACAATTGGTAAACTTCATGTTTATGATAATATTAGAATAGTTGATATAGTAACAAAGGAAGAATTGGGTTACAATCAAGAAGGAGAAGTTCAAATTTCTAGTCCTTCATTAATGAAAGGATATTATAATAATCCTGAAGAAACAGAAAATGCAATAGTAATTGATTCAGATGGTACTAGATGGTTTACTTCTGGCGATTTAGGATATATTGATGAAAATGCTGATATTACATTAACTGGAAGAAGTAAAAGACTATTTGTTTGTGGTGTTAATAATGTATATCCACCACAAATTGAAGAATTAATTTATCAAGTTCCAACCATTAAAGAATGTGTAGTTGTAAATGTTCCTGATGAAGAATTAAGAGAAGTTCCTAAAGTTCATTTTTCTTTAATAGAAAATAGTGAAGAAAATGTAGAAAAAACAATTACAGCTATTGAAGCATTAATTTCTGAAAGAATTAGTGATGAAGTTTTACCACATTACTACGAAGTTCATGATCATTTGATGCGTACTTTGAGTGGAAAAATTGATTTTGAAGGACATCGTAAACAAGATTTAGCATTAATGGAAAATAAAAAACAACCAAAAGTATTAGTTAAAAATTAAAGAAGATATTTGTAAAGTTGATAAAAATATTGTCAACTTTTTTTAATTGTGAAAGTACAAAACTAAATCTTTTGTTTCTATTAAAAATATGATATACTGGCAATAATAGAGGTGATTGTATGAGTCATATTTCCTTTTCAATAGGAGGAATTTTATACCTTACATTATTATTAGTTGTATGTATCATTAAAAAAGTGGGAAAATCTAAAATAGAAAATAAGGTTTATTTATATTTAGTTGTTGTAGCTTTAATTGGGTTAATCATAGATTCAACCTCTTTTCTGATGATTCTTACTTCTGTTGATGTTCATAACCCTTTTTATATTTTATTATCAAAATTGATGCTTTGTTATTTTGAAGCTTGGTGTTTTTTATTTTTACTATATATGATTGCTGTTTTGTTAAGAAAACAAAATCAACAGAAAAATTATTCAAAATATAAAGTAATTTTATTTGGAATTATATTTCCTATTTTAATAATTTTAAATCTGGTATTACCAATTGAATATAATGTTAGTCAGAATCAAATTTATCCAATGGGAATTAGTGTTGTTATTTGTTATTTAAATGCTGTAGTTGGTATAATTATTATGATTTGTTTACTATTAAAAAATAAAAAATATATAAAAGATAAAGAATTTTTACCGTTATGGATAGTGATTGCTTTATCAATGTTAACTATTATTATTCAAATTATTTGTCCGGGTATTATTTTAATGACTGCAGTAGAAGCTTTAGAAACCTTTATAATGTACTTCACTATTGAAAATCCAGATATGAAATTAATTAATGAACTAAATATTGCTAAAGACCAAGCTGATAAAGCTAATCAAGCTAAAAGTGAATTTTTATCTAGTATGTCACATGAAATTAGAACACCTCTTAATGCTATTGTAGGTTTTTCTCAAGCTTTATTAGAAGAAGATATAAACGAAGAAGCTAAAGAAGAGGTTAAAGATATAGTAATGGCATCTAATAGTTTACTTGAAATAGTAAATGGAATACTTGATATTTCTAAAATAGAATCTGGTAAAATTGAAATAGTTAATACTGAGTATAAATTTAAAGATATTTTTGATGAATTAGTTATTTTATCTAAAGGTAGATTAGGGGATAAACCTTTAGAATTTAAATATTCTTATGATGCTAGTATACCTAATGTATTATATGGAGATTATACAAGAGTTAAACAAGTAATATTAAACATTCTAACTAATGCTATTAAATATACAAAAGAAGGTTATGTAGACTTTAAGGTATCTTCTATTATTAAAGATGATATATGTAGACTTATTATATCTGTAGAAGATACAGGTATTGGTATAAAACAAGAAAATATAAGTAAATTATTTTCTAAATTTGAAAGACTTGACCTAGATAAAAATATAACTATAGAAGGTACTGGTCTTGGACTTGCTATTACTAAAAAATTAGTTGAATTAATGAATGGTAAAATTGTAGTACAAAGTGTATATGGTAAAGGATCTAAATTTACTATTGCAATAGATCAAAAAATTATAGAAACGCAAGTAGAAATATTAGAAGAGAAAAAAGAAATAAAAGAAGAAAAAACTATAGATGTAACTGGTAAAAAAATATTAATTGTTGATGATAATAAAATTAATCTTAAAGTTGCATCTAGATTATTACAAAAATATAATGTTATTACTGAAGAGGTAGAGAGTGGCTTTTTATGTATTGATAAAATTAACTCTGGTAATAAATATGATTTAATATTAATGGATGATATGATGCCTAAGATGAGTGGTATTGAAACACTAAAAAAATTAAAGGAAATAGAATCATTTAATATACCTGTTATCGCTTTAACTGCTAATGCAATAGCTGGTATGAGAGAAAAGTATATAAATGAAGGCTTTACTGATTATTTAGCTAAACCAATTGATAAAAATGAATTAAATAATATTATTTATAAATATTTAAATAAGTAGTTAATTATGTTATAATTTATTATAGTTAGGGTGTGATAATATGAAAGATACAAATTTTTTAGTATCAAATGGAGTTAATGTTTCATCTGGTATAGAATTACTTGGAGATATTGATATGTATAATCAAATAATAGAGGAATTTTCAAAATCTTATAATGATAGAATGGCTAATATAAAAACATATAAAGAAATGTCTGATATGGCTAATTATGCTATAGAAGTACATGCTTTAAAAAGTGATTCTAAATATTTAGGTTTTACGGCTTTAGCTGATATAGCATATAAGCATGAAATGGCTAGTAAAGCTGGTGATATTACTAGTGTTAATAATCATTATAATGAATTAATAACTGAGGCTAATAGAATAATTAATGTAGTTAGAAATTACTTAGGTAGTGGAGTTCCTACTAGTAATGAAACTATACCTACTAATCAACAAACAGTACAAGTAGTTTCACCAGAAGAGGTAAATACAGTTAATCAATATGCTAAAGCTATTTTAGTAGCAGATGATTCTAATATTATTAGAGATTTTGTTAAAGAAATATTTAGTAATGACTATGAAGTATTAATGGCATCTAATGGACAAGAAGTACTTAATATAGTTAATTCTAATCAAGATAAGATAGCAGCACTTTTATTAGATCTTAATATGCCTATTGTTAGTGGCTTTGATGTATTAGACTATTTTAAAGAAAATAATTTATTTTCAAAAATTCCTGTATCAATAATATCTGGAGCTAGTGATAAAGAATCTATTGATAAGGCTTTTACTTATCCTATAGTAGATATGCTTAATAAACCATTTTCAAAAGAAAATGTTAAAAGTGTTATAGAAAAAACAATAGATTATTTAAATGTTATATAGGTGATAATATGAAAGATGTAAATTTACTAGTATCAAATGGAGTTAATATAGAAAAAAGTTTAGAATTATTTGGTGATATGCAAATGTATGATTCTACTTTAGAAGTGTTTTTAAATGATATAGGTAATAGACTTGATAGAATAAAAAAATATAAAGAAATATCTGATATGGCTAATTATGCTATAGAAGTACATGCTTTAAAAAGTGATTCTAAGTATTTTGGTTTTGATAAATTGGCTGAGCTTGCCTATAATCATGAAATGGAAAGTAAGAAAAATAATATGTTTTATGTAGTTGATCATTATGATGAACTTGTAACTGAAGCTAATAGAATTGTTAATTTAGTAGAAGAATATTTAGGACGTGAAATAGTTGTTAAGCCTGTAGAAGAAAAAGTAGATACTCTAAATGATAAAACAATATTAATAGTAGATGATTCTAATGTTACTAGAAATTTTGTTCAAAAAATATTTAGTTCTATATATAATGTTAAAGTAGCAACAGATGGTAATGAAGCTATTAATTATATATCTAATAACGATAAGCATCAGATAGTAGCAGTTTTATTAGATTTAAATATGCCAGGAATTAGTGGTTATGATGTATTAGATTATTTTAAGACCAATAATTTATTTTCAAAAATTCCTGTGTCAATTATAACAAGTGATAATTCTAAAGAAACTAGGGATAAAGTATTTTCTTATGGTGTAGTTGATATATTAGTAAAACCTTTTAATGAAAGGGATGTAAAACAAATACTTGATAAAACAATTTATTTTAATGATCAAATATAGAAATAAGTTATCTTATTTCTTTTATTTTTAATAAATATGTGGTATAATATACCTAATTTCAGGGGGAAATGTATATGGAATATGATGCAGTAATATTAATAAATAATGAGTTAGAAATAATTCAAGAAAGAGCATTAGGAAATAATGAGTTTTATAATGATTCTAAAATAAGAGAATCTATAGAGAAATTTGATATTAGATATGTAGAAGATTTCTTAAACGTTGACGTATTAGATGATCTTAATGAGTTAAATAATTTTGATGATGAAACAGAAGAATTTTTAGATGTACTTGAATCTAATAGAAATGATGTATTATTTGATAAAAATACTTCTTATAAAGATATAGTTTGATAGTAGATGCTTTTGAAATAAATGAAGAAATTTATAATATTAAAGGTATTGATATAAAATCAAATGATTGGGATAAATTATTTGATATTACATATTCTTATTATCATGATAATGATATTGAAGAGTATTATTTAGATGATATGTTAACATTAAATAGATATGCATTTAGTTTAGCTTTACTTAATGATAGTAATGTTGATATAGATTGTTATATCGAAGGATTAAAATACATGGATTCATATTATATGGATGTAGAAGATATATCTACGTTAATAGAAAGGTTTAATAATTCTAGAAATTTTGAAAAAATTAAACAAAAATCGAAAGTAAAAAGTAATTTATCACAAAATAAAATAATAGATTTAAATAGTTATAGAAATAACTAATTATAAATTTGACAAATTAAATATATTTATGATATAATTTTTACGTTTGACGCCTCATGCTCAAACCGCATTGAAAAGGTAAAAACAAGTTACTTGTACCTTAAGAGCGAGTCTTAAGTTTAAATAAAGGAGGTATATATTAATGAACGCTGTAATTAAAGTTGGTGGAAAACAATATTTTGTTAAAGAAAATGATGAAATTTTTGTAGAAAAACTAAATGCAAAAGAGGGTGCTAAAGTTGTTTTTGACCAAGTGCTAATGCTTGATAGTAAGGTTGGTAATCCATATCTTGATGGTGTTTCTGTTGAGGGAGAAATTATAAAAAACGGTAAACAAAAGAAGATTAAAATTTTTACATATAAATCTAAAGATAGATCTAACCGTAGAACTCAAGGGCATAGACAACCATATACTCAAATAAAGATTACAAAAATTAATGGTTAATTATGATTAAAGTTAAAGTAGAAAAAAAAGATACAAATTATACTAAGATTAGTGTACTTGGTCATGCTATGTATGAGGATTATGGTAAAGATATAGTTTGTAGTGCAGTTAGTAGTATTGTTATTACTACAATAAATGGTATTATTTCTTTAAATAAAGATAGTTTAAATTATAGAATTAGTAAAAAAGGTATGACTATTATAGTAAATAGTAATGATAGAATTACTCAAGTTTTAATTAATAATATGATTAATCTTTTAAAAGAATTAGAAAATGATTATAAAGATTTTATTCAAATAAACTAAGGAGGAATATCGATGAGATTATTAAAATTAAATATTCAATTATTTGCTCATCATAAAGGACAAGGTTCCACTTCAAATGGTCGTGATTCAATTGGACGTAGACTTGGAGCAAAAAGAGCAGATGGTGAATTTATTACTGCAGGAAGTATAATATATCGTCAACGTGGTACTAGAGTATTTCCTGGTACTAATGTAAGACGTGGAAATGATGATACACTATATTCAACAATTGATGGTATAGTTAAATTTGAACGTTTAGGAAAAGATAAAAAACAAGCATCTGTTTATTCAGTTGAAAAGTAATAAAGGAGCCTACGGCTCTTTTTTAATTAAAATTGGAGAATGAGAAAATGAATAATAAAAAAATAGGACAGGAAAATTTAATTAATATAGAAGATATAATAAAATCAGAAATGAGCAAGAGAAAATTTCGTGGTGAGGATAGTCTTGTTGCCTTAAAAAATAGTATACTAGATGTGACGTTTGATTTGATTTCATTAGTAGATTCAAATATTAATATAAATGATGGGTTTGATACTTTATTAGATAAATTAGATAAATATAGTGATTTAGGTTTTTTAGGAAAAGTAGTTTTTTATAGTAAATATATTAATACTATCATTCAACTTTTTAATGATAATAATTCATATGGTTTAAGTATTAGGGATTATACTATTCCTAAATATAAAGAAAAATCAGAAATAAAAGTATTTGGAGAAGAGATTGTTTTTATTCATGGATATAATGATGAAAATTCAGGAAAAGAAGATACTATATTATTGTTTGACTTTATTGATAAAAATTATATAAAAGAGTCAAATAATGTTAAAATAAAGAAATAGAAAGGAGGAATTTTATGTTTGTTGATGAGGTAGAAATTAAAGTCATTGCTGGTCGTGGTGGAGATGGTTGTACTGCTTTTCGTCGTGAAAAATATATTGCTATGGGTGGACCATATGGTGGTAATGGTGGTCATGGTGGTGATATAATTTTTGAA
>CANRQD010000041.1 GCA_947632685.1 uncultured Bacilli bacterium
AATTATCAAAGTTCAATTTTTAAAAGTTGCATAAGAAAACCTCTAGAAAAATTCTAGGGGTTTGTCAACAGTCTGACACATCATATTGATGTGTTTTCTAGTATTTTATATTGTTGTAGTTGGATTCATATACTTAATAAAAGTATATCAAAAGGAAGATATTAGCTCTTCATTTTCTTTATAATTTAAAATTTAATTTATTAGCGATTTTATAAATATTTTTCTACTTTTTTCTTGTTCTTCTTCAAGTATTTTTCTTTGATTTTTAGATAAACTAACATTTCCTTGATGATAGTTATAAATTAAATCTTTTACTTGTAATGCTCGACTAGGATATATTTCTCCTATAAACAAATCATTTTTATATAAAGAATGTTTTGACATTTTAAATGTTAAGTATGTAGATAAATCATTTGCTGTAGCGAGTTTTTCATCTAAATCATTAATATTATAAATAGTTGGTTTAATTAAACGACTTATATCACTTTTTAAAATATTACCATTATCATCTAATTTAATATCTAAATCATCAAGAATTTCTTGAATAGCATGACTATCTTTATTACTAATTTTTTCAATAATATTTAATAATAAATTGATTTTATTTTTTACAATATTTGTATATTTATTAAAGTATTCTAAAGTATATGGTTCAAAATAATATCTTGCAGAACTTATATTATCATAAAATCTTTGATGATAATTTTTTATATCTTGCTCTGTCCATTCTAAAATATTATTATTTCTTTTTGGTTGGGAATTTTCAATTTTTTTCTTTAATTCAGGATTTTCTTCAATAAATTTTTGTTCAAGATAACTTTCTATTTTTTCTTTTGTAACAACTACTTTTTTATCATTAACCTCTGTTTTTATTTCATTAATTGGTTTATTTAAAATATCTTCTAGAATAGTAACTACAATTTTTGAATCATAATATTTACTTTTTTTATTAAAATAAGTTTCAATGTTTATATCTTCCATAATAATACCTCTTTTCTAATAATATTATAAATGATTTTAATTATTATTCAAATATTATTTGGTATTTTTTAACATATAAATATATCAATAATTAATTTACATTTAAATTTTTTTGTGATATAAGAATATTGTAATTTTTTAATTAATTTATTTAAAGTTTAAAAAATACTATTTCATTAAACATATAATATAAAACTAGGAGAGAAATATAAAAGGAGATATGATAATATATTAGTTAGTTTTAAATACAAAATCTCTCTTGTAACTAACTATATATATCATAAAGAAATACTATGAAAGTTAAAAATATTTTTAAGACAACTTTAATATTATTTATTTTAGGATTATTATTAGTTCCAAAAATTAATATAAATGCCGATACAAATGATGTAAAATCCGTTGGTGATACTACTGCAACAATAAGTGGCACTAATTATGAAATTAATGAAAAAGATAAACAAATAATACTTACCTCAGATGCAATAGTTGAATTAACTGGTGATGCAGGAAATTATAAAATAATTATTGAAGAAAATGCTAAAGATGTATCTATTACTTTAAATAACTATACTGCAATTACAGGTGGATGGGCTAATACTATTGAATTATGTAATGGTAGTAGTGCTACAGTCACATTGGTTGGAGAAAATACATTACAGGCTGGACAAGAAGCATCAGCTATTAGAGTTCCAGAAAATACTTCCTTAGTAATTGATGGAGAAGGAACTTTAAAGGCTAAGGTAGATAATGCAGGTTCTATTGCTTCTAGTGCAGTTATTGGAAGTCAGTATAATCATCCATTTGGTGATATTACTATCAATAATGGTAATATTTATACATATTATACTGGAAATGGACAAACAACAGGTATTGGTGCTGGTGTTTGGCATGATTCAGTAGAAATGAGTGGTACAATTACATTAAATGGTGGTAATATTAATACTGATGTTTTAGGTAGTTTAATTAATAGTGATAAAGTATATTTAGAAGGAAATGGTAGTGCTGTTGTATATGCCGATAATATAGTATTAAATGATGATGAATTTAATGGTATAATTTTTAATGGAAATAACGGAATAGTTAAAGGAAATGCAACCCTTAATCAAGATTTGGATATTCCTGATGGTACTGTTTTGACAGTTGAAGAAGATGCAAGTTTAACTATTCCTTCAAATGTTACAATGATTAATAATGGAAATATAGTAAACAATGGTACTATTAATAATACTGGTAATTTTAAAAATAATGGAGAAATAGAAAGTACTGATGGAAATATAATTTCATCAACAGAAATTGAAAATGTTAATGGTGAAGTTAAAATTATATTATATAATATTACTATTAAAGTAGGTACTGGTGGTTCTATAGATCCTAGTATTGATTTTACAGTAAGATATGGAGAAAATAAAACCTTTAATATTTTACCTGATAAAGGCTATAAAATTAAATCAGTTATAGTTAATGATATGGATAAAACTGATGAAATAATTAATAATGAGTTAACTTTATTAAATATTATTGAAGACACTACTATTAATGTTGAATTTGAAAAATTACCTGATGTTAGTAGTAAAATATACTCTATAGATAGTGATATTATAGGTAGTGATACTATAGAAAATCCAGAAACTCACGATAATATATTATTATATGTTGGACTTGGATTAGTATCTATAATAGGGCTTATTTTAGTAATTATTTATTTTAAAAAAGTATTTAAACAATAAAATAAGATAATTTTAAATTTTATCTTGTTTCTTTTTTTTATGTTTAACTTTTTCATTTTCTTGATGTATAATATTTATATATAATCTTTAAGGGGAGATAAATATTGTAATAGTATAAATGATGATGCAATATTCTGTAAAATATGTGGAAAGTGATAAAGAAAGTGGAATCATTTTAGGATAGAATCCTAAACTAAAAAAAGTTGATTCTAGTATAGTAGTAATATTATATGTTAGTAAAAAACAAGAAAAAGATTTATCTAAAGATAATATGATAAATAATGAATAGATATATTTGAGGAGAGTATTATGATAAAGAAAAAATATAAATTAAAAAATAAAAAATTATATATTGTAATCTCTATAGTAATTATAGTTATAATAAGTTTTATAATATATATGTATATTCATAAAAATAAATTAATAAATGAAATAAAGAATCATTATGCTAGTAAAGTAATCGTTACTAAGAATACAAAATTATATAATAAAAATAAAAAAGTTATCGGTACGGTAGGTAAGGGTTATACCTTTTATTTAGATAAAAAAATTATAAATGATTCAAAAGATGAATATTTTAAAGTAAAAGATACTAATTATTATTTATATTATAAATCATTGAAAAAGACTAAAAAAATAACTCAGGATAAGATTAATGATAATTATTTAGTATTTAATAATAATATAGAAGCTAAAAATTTTAATTTTTATTTAAATAATAAAAAGATTATTTCTATAAATAAAAAATTATCATTACCAATAAAATATATGGATGATAAATATTACTATGTTTATTATTTAAATAGATTATTACAAGTAGAAAAAGATAAAGTTAAAATTATAGAAAAAGAAAATACCAAAGAAGAAGAATCTACTTATATTAGTGTTATTAATTATAATAAAATATATGATAAAAATAGTACAAAATGTAATGAAAAGGATTGTGTAGATATTTCATATCTAAAAGAAAATCTTAAATATTTAAAAGAAAATTCATACTATACAATTACGATTGATGATTATAATAAATGGTTAAATGGTAATATTCGATTAAAGAAAAATGCTATATTATTGATTACAAATAATAATGATTATATTGATGATTTAAATAAAGAATATGGTTTATTATTACAAAATGTTAGTAATTTAAATATAAAGTTTAATGATAATAATACTAAAAATACTAAAGAATCTAAAGATGGTATAAATAGATATAATATTAAAAATAATACATCTATAGATGATTTTAAACAAATGGTAGAAGGTAATACAGTAGTAGAAAAAGTAATATCTAATAATGTATCATCTACTAGTAGTGGTCAAGGTATAGCTGTTTTAAACTATCATTTCTTTTATGATTCTAAATTAGGGGAGGCTTGTAATGAAAATATATGTCTAGAAACAGATATGTTTAGAAGGCATCTTGATTATTTAAGAGATAATGGTTATAAGACTCTTACTATAGATGAATTTAGTAAATGGATGTATAATGAAATATCATTACCAGAAAAAAGTGTTTTAATAACTATTGATGATGGCGCAATGGGAACAAGTAAAATAAATGGTAATAAATTAATACCAATCTTAGAAGAATATAAGATGCATGCTACATTATTTTTAATAACAGCATGGTGGAATAAAAGTGATTATGAATCAAAATATTTAGATGTAGAGTCCCATGGTGATGATATTCATATACGAGGAGATTGTGGAAAAAATAAAATTCATTGTCTTACTAAAGAGCAATTAGTAAATGATTTTGCTCTATCAAAACAAAAATTAGGTACAAATACAGCCTTTTGTTATCCATTTTATTCTTACAATGATACGGCAATAGAAGCAATAAAAGAAAATGGTTTTAAAATAGCTTTTATAGGTGGAAGCAGAAAAGCAAAACAAAGTGATAATAAGTATTTAATTCCTAGATATCCAGTCCATAAAAGTATGAGTTTTGAGCAATTTGTCCAAATGGTTAATTAGAAGAAGGTGTTTATTTTGAAAGTATTATTATATACAGAAAATGAAAAACTAAATAGAAAGAGTGGTTTAGGTAAAGCAATATTACATCAAAAACAATCATTAGATTATTTTAATATTGAATATACAACAAATGAGCATGATGATTATGATATTTTATTAATTAACACCTGGTTTGTAAAATCATATTTTGTAGCTAAAAAAGCCAAAAAAATGGGTAAAAAAGTTATATATTATGCTCATTCTACAGAAGAAGATTATAAGAATAGTTTTATTTTATCAAATCAAACTTCAAAAATAATTAAATGGTGGCTTATAAAATGTTATTCTTTAGGTGATATAATTTTAACACCAACTTTATATTCTAAAAGATTATTAGAAGGTTATAAAGGATTAGAAAATAAAAAAATATATGCTTTATCAAATGGAATAGATTCTAATTATTTTAAAAAAGATAAGAAATTAGGAGAAAATTTTAGAAAAATATATAATATTAAAAAAGATGAAAAAGTTATTATTGCTATTGGTTTATATATTGAAAGAAAAGGTATCATAGATTTTGTAGAACTTGCTAAAAGAATGCCTGAGTATAAATTTATATGGTTTGGATATTCTCCTTTAATTGCATCACCACGTAGTGTAAAAAAAGCTGTAAATACAAAGTTAGATAATTTAATATTTGCTGGTTATGTTGAAAAGGATATGATAAAAAGTGCTTTAAGTGGTTGTGATTTATATTTATTTCCAACTAAAGAAGAAACAGAAGGAATTCCTATAGTTGAAGCTTGCTCTTGTAAGGCTAAAGCTCTAATACGAGATATACCGGTATTTGAAGATTGGTTAATAGATGGTGTAAATGTATATAAAGCTAAAGATATAGATGAATTTGAAACGAAAATAAAAGCTATATTAAATGGAAAATTAAAAGATTTAACTAAAGAGGCTCATAAAGTGGCACAAGAAAGAGATCAAAAAAATATAGCTATAAAGTTAAAAGCTATATTAGAAGAGGTAACAAAAACTCCTTAAGGAGTTTTTATTTGTATTTATATTTATGTGGTTTTTCCATTGAAATATTTATTAATATTCCAACAATAATCATATATGATAATAAACTAGAACCACCATAACTAATAAAAGGTAAAGTTATTCCAGTAATTGGTAATAATCCTACAGTCATGCCAATATTTTGAATTTGTTGAAATACTAGCATAGCAACTATACCAACTAAAATATATTTATCAGTATCTAGTATTTTCTTTTTAGCTAACATTATAATTGAAACATCTAAAAATACAATTAATGATATAAGTAGAAAAGAACCAAATAATCCAAAATTTGATGCAAATACAGCAAAGATAAAATCAGTACCTGCTTCTGGAAAATATAAAGGAGTATTATTAAATCCATGTCCAAATAATCCTGCTGATCCAATTGCGGCTTTAGCATTTTCTAATTGTAAGCCACTACCATTTGACCAATTAAATATTCTTTCAAATCTATAAAATAAATTATTACCAAAAATACTAATAAATAATTTATCATTAGAAAAATATATTAAAAAGATAATTCCTAGTAATAAAACTATAGTTAAAAATGCAATAACAAACCAACGAGCTCTAATACCAGATGCAAACATCATTGTAAAATAAATTATAAAATAGATAATAACACATCCTGTATCAGGTTGTAAAAATGTAAGTACAGAAGGTATTAATAATACTATAAAAGTTTTTAATATAAATATAAATTCTTCTTTTATACTGGGGTCTTCATATTCTGCTCTAAAATTATGTATCATAGTTGCTAAAGTTAACATTAAAAATATTTTCATAAATTCACTAGGTTGAAAACTACCAACACCAGGTATAACAAACCAACATTTACTACTATTAATTTCAGGAGCAAATAATAATAATGATAAAAGAAGGATATTTCCAATTACGTATAAGGTCCAGGTGTGACTATATAAATATTCATTTTTTAATTTTATTAGTATAAATACTAAAACAATACCAATAAGATACCAAATACTTTGTTTTAAAGCTAAATTTCCCATACTTTTAGAAATATATGTAGATGCACTATATATTGTAATAATACTAATAACAGCTAATAAAAATATTGGTATTACTATTTTAAAATTAATTTTTTTATTTTTAAGTACCATATAGTATCTCTCCTGTCTAATATTTATTATACCAAAAAAAAGCAATTTTTATATATAATATCATAAAATAATATAAAGGATGTGATATATTATTAAAAAATTACCTAAAATATATCAAAATGATATAAAGAAGAGGATAAATAATAATAAAACAACATATCACTTAAATTATTATAATGATATTGATAATAATAATAAAAATAGTATGACCAATTTTGATATAAATAATGTTATTGATAATATATTTAATACTACAGGCTATGCATTTAATATTAAAGTTATTATAGAAACTAAAGATAAAATATATGATACAAGTTTAATTGCTAAAAGAAATGGTTATATTTTAACTCTTGATAATGATAGAATAAATATTGATGATATTATTTCTATAAAAAGAAAAAATCCATAAAGGATTTTTATTTTTATATAGGTAAGTTAATATCTCCGTAGCATTTAATAGCACTTACACAATTTAGATTAATTGTAAAGAAATCGTTAGTTGCTGTATATGTTCCATCTGAATAATTTAATATTCTACAAGTACAACAACAATCATCAAGTGATTCTAATCTAAATATTGAATTACCATCTACAGACCATATAGTACCTGTTGTACAATTATAAAATGAAATAGGTCTAGTGTTAAAACAATCATTATTAGTAGGACCTAAAAATGGTTTTTCACAACCTTCTTGAGGACATTCTTTGAAGCTGTTTCTTTGTAAGTGAATTATTTTATTTAAAATATCACTTATACAGTTGCAGCTGTTGCAACTTTTCTTTTCTTCTTCTTTATTGCACATAAATATTCTCCTTTCTATATTATACTTCTACAAAAGTATCAGCTAAACATCTTAAAATGCAAAAACATTCTAAATTAACAGTTACGAAATCATTAGTAGAATTATATCCACCTGATCCATTAGATGCTAAAATTCTAAGTTTAGCGCAACATCCATCTACATCTTCTACTCTGAAAGTAGATGATGTTGTAATTGCATTATTAACAAAATAATTTACAGTAAATAAATTACCTGATCTAGTATATAATGTTATAGGTCTGGTATTATATATAGTATTTTCACCTTCACCTAAGAAAGGTTTATCACAACCTTCATTATTACATACAGAAGGACATTCTTTTTGTAAAATATCTATTACCTTTAATATTTTAGCTATGCAACAAGTATCATTATTTTCCATAAAATTCCTCCTTATCTATTCAATATAAGATATTCATTAATAAAAAAATAGTGTATAGCTTACACCTATTTTATATATATGATAATAATTTTTTTATATAACTTTAAAACCATATACTTATAAAATTGTTAACACTAAATAATTATGTTATAATGTTATTAAAATATAGGCTAGGTGATGTAATATGAGTAATAATAAAATTGATTCAAATGAATTTTTGTATTATTTACATGGTACTAGTGATGAATCAAAAGATACTTTAGAAAATATATTTACAGAAGGATTAAAAGATTATTACGGAATAAGTTTAAGTTCTACTATGAAAGAAATTTATCATAATGATATAGAAAAATATGGTTTAGAAAAGTTAATGAAAGGTTATACAGGTGGAGAACATAAATCTGTTTTCTTAATAAAAATTCCTAAAAAATATATGGGATTAGTTTTACATAGAGATGGAACCATAGATTTTCCAGTACCTCTATTAAAAAAAACAGATGAAATTCCTAGATATGGTATTGGCAATGGTTATGTTTATCGACTTACACCACATTTAATTCAAGGTGTTTATAATAAAACAACAGATATGTTTGTAACTAATCCAAACTTTTCACCTGTTTTTGATCCAAATGGATTAGAATATTCAGATGAGCAAATAAAAAATTTTTGGTCAATATGTCAAATAAATTGGGTAAAATATGCTGAATCAAGACATAAATATAGTTACGAACAATTATATAATGATGATTTAAAAAGAAATAATTTTTCTGAATATATGAATGATTATAGTAAATATTTTAAAGTAAGACCAAAAAAAATAGAAAAAGTTTCATTAAAGGAATATGAACAAGAATTAAATTCAAAGTATGAATTAAATCAAATGCTTAATAATAATTCAAATGAAAATAATTATAATAATAAGAAATAAAATCTTTAAATTTTTCATATAATAAGTTATAATGATAGTGGTGATAAAAATGATGAAATATATACAATATATTATAATAGGTGTAGTATTATTAATAATTTTGCTAGCTATTTTAAAAGCTAATAAAAAAGATGCTAATTTAGATTTTAATAAGTTAGTAGAAGCTTTAGGTGGTAAAGATAATATTATTTCAACAGAAATTAATTTATCTAGATTTAAAGCTACTTTAAAGGATGTTAGTAAAGCAAATAAGGAAGCAATTCAAAAATTAGGTGCTAAAGGTATAGTTGAAATAGATAATCAATTAAAAATAATTTTAGGACCCGGCTCTAAGCAGCTAAAAAAATATATTGATGAAATAAAATGACATAAATTGTCATTTTTTTATATATTTCGACAAAATTCGACAAAACTATTTAATATAATTAATACGAGGTGGTAAGATGCAATTGATCGAAGATATTATATTAAATAGTATTTATTTACTATTTCCATTATTAGTTTACTTATTAGTAACTATATATGCAAAAGATATTGATAAAAAAATAAGAAAATTACTTTTAGAAATATCTCTATTTTCATCATTATATTTATTATTTAAATATGGAAAAAATAGTTCTGTGATATATCCAATGATTGTTGTTAATGTTCCACTTCTTATTGCGTATTTAAAGAAGAAAAATATTACTTCCATATTAATATCTACACTATTAGTAATTTATTATTATGATACAACGATTTTAAGTCTATTTGTTTTAATAATAGAGTATACAATGTATTTTTTAATATGTAATTATATTACTCATAAAAAGAAAAGCTCTAAAACAGCTATCATAACTACTTTTGTAACTATAAAAAGTTTTACACTATCTTTACAAACATTTTTTATAATTAATGCTCAAAATAATATAGTAAATAATTTTATAGATTTATTTATAACTATGACTATATTTACATTCAATGCTTATTTATGTCTTTGTATTTTAACTAAAGTTGAAGAATTAATTGATTTAAATAATGTAATTAATGAGTTAGAAAAAGAAAAATCTTTAAGAGAATCACTATTTAAAATAACCCATGAAATAAAAAATCCTATTGCAGTATGTAAAGGATATTTAGATATGATTGATTATAAAGATATTAATAAAACTGAAAGATATGTTGAAATTATAAAAGATCAAATTGCAAGAACATTAATACTTATGGATGACTTTTTAGATTATACTAAAGTAAAAATAAATAAGGAAGAAGTTGATTTATACGTATTATTAGAAGATAGTTGTGATGTATCTGAACCTTTATTTAAAAAAGCAGGTATAAAAGTAGAATTTGAAATACCAGATGATGAAATTTATATGGAACTTGATTATAATAGAATGAAACAAGTACTTATAAATATTTTTAAAAATAGTATAGAAGCTAAAGATAAAAGAAAAAAATATAAATTTATAAATATTGAAGTTTTAAAAGGAAGAGAATATATAACTATAAATATAAAAGATAATGGAATAGGAATGGATAAAAAGACGTTAGCTAGAGTATCAGAGATGTTTTATACAACCAAACCAAAAGGAACAGGATTGGGAGTTGCTTTATCAAAGGAAATTATTGAATTACATGGAGGTACTATGAAATATTCATCAGTGAAAAATAAATTTACTCAAGTTACAATAAGATTGCCATATAAAAAAGGAATATAAATTCCTTTTAGTAATAGTAATTATTATATGTGTATGGTGTAGGTGTTGGATAATAGTATATTGGTGGAGGT
>CANRQD010000042.1 GCA_947632685.1 uncultured Bacilli bacterium
TTGGTACAATTGGAAGTTTTCCTTTTATATTATTAACTCCATAAATTCTTCCTATCTCTTCTATTAAATCTTCTTTTATAGAAATATCTAATCTTCTAGTAGGTACTGTAACATTTATGATATCTTTATCAATATTTGTTTTAAAACCTAATCTTCTAAATATATCTATTATTTCATCTAAAGTTAGACTTGAACCTAAAACCTCATTTATATTATCTACAGTAATATCAATTTCCTTTTCTTTTTTATCTGTTTTATCATAAATTACTGTTCCACCCATAATAGTTGCATTAGCATATTTTTCTAGTAATAATGCCGCACGTTCTATTGCCATATATGTTCTATTTGGATCAATTCCTTTTTCAAAACGATTAGAAGCTTCACTTCTTAAAATTTTATTAGAGGTTTTTCTTACTAGTACTGAATTAAATATAGCTGATTCTATAATAACATTTTTAGTATCATTTTCTACCTCAGTAGATAAACCTCCCATTACACCTGCTAAACCTATTGGTTTGGTTTTATCTGCTATTACAATATCATTTTCTGATAATATTCTTTTTTCGTTATCTAATGTTGTTAATAATTCATCTTTTGTAGCCATTCTAACTACTATTGTATCACCTAATCTATCAGCATCATAAAAGTGAAGAGGTTGACCTGTTTCTAACATTACATAATTTGAAATATCTACAACATTATTTATAGGTCTAATTCCTGATGCTATTAATCTATTTTTTATAAAATTAGGGCTCTCTTTTATTTCTACATTTAAAGCTTTTTTTGCTAAAAATAAATTACAATTATTTGTTTTTATATCAACATTAAAGATATCATTTATATTATCATTAGTTTCATTATGAGATATATTAATATCTTTCACTTTTTTATCATAGATTGCGCCTATTTCATAGGCCATACCTAAAATAGATAATAAATCACCTCTATTTGCAGTTAAATCAAAATCTATTACTTCATCATCTAATTCTAAATATTTTATTGGATCTTCTCCTACTTTAGCACTACTATCTAGTTCTTTTATACCATTAATATCTTCATCTTTTAAGAATTTATGATCTAGACCTAATTCTTCTATTGAGCACATCATTCCATTTGATTCTACACCACGAATTACTCCTTTTTTTATAGTTCCACCTGGAAGTTTTGCACCATCAAGTGCTACTATTACTTTGATTCCAACTCTTGCATTAGGTGCTCCACAAACTATTTGAAGGATACTACTACCAATATTTACTTTACATACTTTTAAATGATCACTATCTGGATGCTTTTCACATTCTATTATTTCACCAATAACTAAATTAGTAGCATTAATTAATTTTTCAGCACTATCAAATTCATTACCTACATCAGTAAGTTTTAATGCTAATGTTTTTATATCAACATCTTCTGGAATATCAACATAATCACTAACAAATTTTCTACTTAATAGCATCACAATCATCCTTTCTATCAAATTCTTCTAAAAATCTAATATCATTTGTATATAAATATCTCATATCTGGAATTCCATATCTAAACATAGTAAGTCTTTCTAAACCTGTACCAAATGCAAATCCTCCCCATTTATCAGGATCATAACCATTCATTCTCAATACATTAGGATGAACTATACCAGCACCTAAAATTTCTATCCAACCTGTATCTTTGCATAGAGGACAACCTTTACCACCACATTTAAAACATGATACATCTACCTCATATGATGGCTCAGTAAATGGAAAATAACTTGGTCTAAATCTTAAATCTAAGTTATCACCAATTACTTCCTTAACAAATATTTCTAAAGTCCCTTTTAAATCTGCTAAAGAAACGTGATTTTCTTTTCTATCAATAACTAATGCTTCACATTGACAAAATTGATGTGAATGAGTTGCATCATCTTCTTTTCTATAAGTCTTACCTGGTACTATTTCTCTTATTGGCTTTGGTTCATCTTTATTAGCTAATAGTGTTCTAGCTTGAACTGCACTAGTTTGAGTCCTAAGTAGATATTCATCATTTATATAAAAGCTATCTTGCATATCTCTAGCAGGATGTCCTTTAGGTAAATTTAATCTTTCAAAACAAAATTCATCTGTTTCAAGTTCAGGACCTGTCATAACATCATAACCCATTGATACAAATAAATCTTCAATTTTTTCAATCATTCTATTTACAGGATGTTTACTACCTCTTTTTATCTTATCACCTGGTAAAGTAATATCTATAGTTTCTTTTTCTAATTTTTTATTTAATATCTCTTCTTCAAATAAAGTTTTCTTTTCCTCATAAAAATTATTAAATATAGTTCTAAGTTCATTTACACTTTGTCCAAAATTTTTTTTATCTTCTGATGGAATATCTTTGATAATACTATTTAATTCTGTAATTAAACCTTTTTTTCCTAAATATTTTACTTTTAAATCATTAAGTTCATTCATATTTGAAATATTATTTTTATCTTCTTCTAATAATTTTTTTACTTCTTCTATTTTTTCATTTTTCATAATAATCCTCCTTATAATTCTTTTATTTTTCTTAAACTTTTTATTCTATCTTTTACATTTTTATATCTATCATTTCTATCATATAAAATAGAATTTAATCCTATATTCCTTGGACCTAAATAATCTTTTTCATAATTATCACCTATCATCAGACATTTTTTAATATCATAATTACCAATTGATTCATAATAACTCTCTTTATTAGGTTTTAAATAATCACCACAATATATATCAGTTATATATGGAAAAAGTTCACTATTTTTAATTACTTGTACTTGCACATCTCTTATAAAATTAGTTAATATAACTATATTCTTACCTTTAGACTTTAAATACTCTAATACTTCTATTGCAGTATCTTCTATTTCATAATTAGAATTAATACTAACTTGTAACCATCCATCAATGATTGTTTTTGAAATAGGTAATTTAGACTTTTCTTCTAAAAACTTTCTTAACATTTCTCTATCATATCTTGTATGAGTAGCTTCATATTCTTTCAGCCAAATATTTAGATTATCATTAAAGTATTTTCCATTATTTTTAAATATATCGTTAAAATACTCCTTTTCATCAGTAAAGTCTTGAAATATTAATGTATTATCTAAATCAAAAATAAATCTTTCAATATTTTTCATATAATCCCCCTAAAAAAAATAACTATAACTTAAGGACGAATTGCTCGTGGTACCACCTTAATTTATAGTTATTACTATACACTCTAATCTTTTAACGCAAGAAAAACGCTTATTATTAATAAGAACTCCTAAGACGAATTCATAAACTATTATTAATTGTTTCCACCAACCACAATCTCTCTATAAATAAATCATTTACTACTACTTCTTAATCAAAGTTGATATCAATATTATAACATATTTTTTTATATAATCAAGCCTATAGATATCATTGCTATACCAATTACTACTAATATTAAACCTATTGTAAGTCCTTTTTTATTCTTCTTTTCCATATTTAATCCTCATTTCAATTGAGTTATATTTATTAATATATTATCATAAATATTTTATTTTTTCTATATATTTTATATAATTGTTATTTAATTACTTATTATATTCATTAATTAACTTTATAAATTCATTTTGAATTTCTTCTAATCTTTCTTTTGTATTAGCTTCAAATCTAGCAGTTATATTAGGGCCTGTATTTGATGCACGTACTAAAGCAAATCCATCTGGATAGATTACTTTTACCCCATCAATATCTAAATATTTATAACCTTTAGAAATTGCATATTCACCTATTTTATTTATAATTTCAAATTTTTTATCATCTGCTGATGCAAACTTTAATTCTTCTGTTGAATAATATTCGTTAATACCCATTAACAATTCATCAACATTTTTATCAGTATTTGAAAGAATCTCTAACATTCTAAGTCCAGCATAAAGTCCACTATCAAAACCAGGCCATCTATCTCTAAAATAAACATGTCCAGAAAGTTCTCCACCAAATGGTAAATCTAAATCCCTTACTGCCTTTTTTGTATATGAATTACCTGTACGATATGTAATACATTTACCTCCAAGTTTTTCTACTTCATCAGAAAATGATTTACTACATTTTACATCAGCTAAAAATTCTTTTTTAGCTACTTTATTAATTATATCTCTAACTACAATAATCATAAATTTATCAGTTGGAATAAATTTACCTGTATTAGAAATCATTCCCATTCTATCACCATCACCATCAAATGATAATCCAATATCGGCGTTAACTTCTAATACTTTTTTCTTTAATTGTTCTAAATTAGCTTCAATACAAGGATCAGGATGATGATTAGGAAAGGTACCATCAGAAATATCATTTATCGCAACAATATCTATTGGAAACATACTATATAATTTATTCATAATTATGCTAGTTGTACCATTACCAGGATCTAATACTACTTTTATTTTTCTATTACCAAATTTTAGATTATTTTTAAATAACTCTATATAATCAGATTCAATATTATATGAAGTAACAGAGCCCTCTCCTTTTAAAAATTCTCCTCGTAAAATATACGCTAAAAAGTCCTGAATTTCTTGTCCTTTACAATTTCCAGATTCATCAAATGCAAATTTAAAGCCATTATCATCTTTAGGATTATGAGATGCTGTAACCATAACACCACTATATATTTTTAATTTTATACAAGCATAATAATACATTGGTGTTGTACAAAGTCCTAAACTTATAATATCAATACCAGTAGATTTAATACCTTCTATTAAGGAATTATATAATTCATCACTAGATATTCTATTATCATGACCAACAATACATTTTTCTTTTCCTATACTTTTAATATAACTTCCAAAACCTAAACCAATTGTATAAGCAGTATCACTATCTATTTGACTAGGATAAATTCCTCTAATATCATAACCTCTAAAAATATTTTTATCTATATCTTTTTTATATTTCATATTAATCTCCTATTTAAATTAATATATTTTATTAATTATTTTTATTTTTTAATAACTTATGATTTTCTTTTACCTTTTTTCTAATATCATTAATAAATTTTTTGAAATTTACTACTTTTTTCATATCCCTACCACCAATACTAGGGAAAGCATTTAATAAACGACTAGTAAGTAATGAACTTTTCTTAATTTTTTCTCTTATAAGTGATTTTATTTCTTCAGTAGCATCATGATTTGAATATTCATCAGAAGATATCTTTATATCATGCAATGTTTTAATAGAAAGATATAAATCAGTTACAAAAATAACTATTAAAATAATTCCTATAATAATTAATGCATTATGTGATAATTTATTCAATATAGGATATATAGTAGGATTTATAAAATTAATTAAGACTACACCACCTAATCCAAATAAACAAGAATTTAGTAAACAAATTCTTCCTTCCAAATTAAATTTATTATTAGAATAATCCCACCAACGTACTTTATATATTTTCTCTAATATATAACTTGTAAAAAATTCTATAATTGAACAAATTACAATAGACATTACAAATAACGCTACTAAATCATTATAATATTTCTCTAAAAAGAAAGTCATTAAAATACAACAAATTCCGTATATTGGTAAATATGGTCCAACTAAAAATCCTCTATTTAATACTATTTTTTTAGACTCAATACTACAATATATAAGCTCTGCTATATATCCAATTATAGAATAAATTATAAATAAAATAAACAATTTACAAAAACTATACAACATATACTACCTCTAATAATCTATATAAATAATAATACCACGATTCCTAATATAATACAATAAATTGAGAAATATAATAATTTACCTTCTTTTACTATTTTAGCAAACCATTTTGTAAAGATATATGTAAAAATACCTGCTACAATTGTTGCTATTAGATATAAAATCCACATTGAATTAGAAATAGATAATGAAACTATATCTTTAATACCCAAAATAGATGTAGCTATTGAAATTGGAATATATAAGATAAAAGAAAAATTAAAAGCAGTTTCTCTTTTTAAATTTCTATACATTCCACCTACAATAGTTGCACCACTACGACTAACCCCTGGAATAATTGCAATCATTTGACATAAGCCTATTATAATTGAATCAAAAAAAGTTATATCATCTTTATCTTTATTTCCTTTAAAATCTTTAATTAAAAATAAAAATAGTGCTGTTAATAGAAGCATTACTCCTACAAATTTAACATTTTTTTCTAAGAAATCAAGTAAACCTAATTTTGTTGCAATAAGTCCAGCTATTCCTGCAGGTATAGTTGCAATAATAATTTTTAACGCATATGAAAAATCTTTTTGTGTTGATGCTTTCTTTTCTTTATTAAATATATATGTAAAAAAAGATTTTATAAGGTTAACTATATCATTAAAATATATTATAATTATTGCAATCAAACTACCTAAATTTGTAATAGTTGCAAGGATTTCAAAATCTATATTAATATTTTTTGTAAACTTTTCTAAAATACACTGAAGTATTAATAAATGACCACTACTTGATACTGGAATTGGTTCAGTAATTCCCTGAAGAATTCCTAAAAATATATATTCAATTAATTTTAACATTATATCACCTATTTATTATATTTACTCTCCACCTAATTTATAACTTATACCTACACCAAGTGTTGTAAGTATTAATCCAATTAATATTTGCAATACATTAAATGATATATTTCCATCTAATATTGTAGATAATGGTATTGCAATAACTGATGCTACTATAAAACCTAATACTCCAAAATATGTTTTAGTTTCATATTTTTTAAATAAAAATTCTATTAATTTAGAAATAAGAACAATTCCTAATAAAACACCTATTCCAAATATTCCTACAATTATTATATTTTGTCCCAAATTTTTAAATTTTGTTAACTCTTTAATCACTTCAATTACTGGATAATAATAACCAAGTAACATTAATACAAGTGAACCACTAACACCTGGAATTACCATAGTAGCAGCTGCTATAATTCCTACTAATAATAGCAAAATATAACCTGTTATATTCATATTAGTAAAACTTACTTTTAAACCTTCTCCAAAAATAAGATCTGAACAAGCCATAACAATAACAAGTAAGAATGTTAATAAAAATATAATGTAACTTGATATTTGACCTACTTCTTTTTTTCCTTTAACTTTATTGATTAGCATTGGTATTCCTCCAAGTACTAAGCCTACAAAAAATAAACAGGTTGGTATTGGAAAATGTTTATATGAATAATCAATAACATTACTTAGTGATAAAATTGCAAGTACCATACCTATTGCTATCGGAACTAAGAAAGAGATATTCTTTTTTAAATTACTAAAAAAATGACTTATTGCACCAATAAATTCTTCATATATACCAAGAATTAAAGCAAGGGTTCCTCCACTAACACCTGGAATAATATTAGCAATACCCATTATAAATCCTTTAATTATCAAAATAATATTTTTCCTCATAATACTTAAATATACTCAATTATAGAACTAATTCTATAATTGAGTAATCCTTTCTATTTAATATTTTTTAAAATTTCATTTACATTATTCTTTATAATCTAATTTATTAGCTTTCAAATACATCCATTACAAGTGGAATAACATTTTTCTTACGTGATACACAATTTTCTATAAAACTACCTTCTAGCATTTCTTTACCATACATTAATTCAACTTTATCTTTAGCTTTAGTATTAAATAAGATATAAGAACCATTCTTAATAATATCAGTAACATATAATGCTAAAAATTCATAGTTATTAGCTTCACTTATCTTATCAAGTGTTTTAATATAACCATCCATATCTTTTTTAATATCATCAAAATTCATAGTAAAGAATTGTCCTACACCAAAAGTTGATTCACCTACAGTATAAAGTTTAAAATCATTATATAATACATCTTCATAACTCATTCCATCTAATGATGTTCCAGCCTTTAATAAATCCATTCCATATTTTTCATAATCAACAGAAGCTATCTTAGCTAAATCTTCTACAGCTTCTCTATCTTTTTCAGTTGCAGTAGGACTTTTTAATATTAATGTATCTGATAAAATTCCAGATAATATAGCTCCTGCTATATCTTTAGGTATTTCTACATTTTTTTCTTTATATAAATTATAAATAATAGTACAAGTAGAACCTACAGACATATTTCTAAAATTAACTGGTTGATTAGTAGTAATACTACCTATATTATGGTGATCAATTATTTCAAGAATAGTTGCTTCTTCTATTCCCTCAGCAGTTTGTTTTTTCTCATTATGATCAACTAATATAACTTTTTTAGGATTTTTCTCAGATACATCAGTAATTTTAAGTAATCCTAGACATTTATTATTTTTATCTACTATAGGATAATTAGTATGTTTTAATTTATTATTTATTTCAAAAACATCATCTATATAATCCGTATCAACAAATTTAGTAGGGTTATAGCTACCAATCATAGTTTTTATATAATTAGATAATGATATAACTCTTGATACATGATATGTATCATAACTTGTTCTAATTATATTTACTTTATTTTTTTTAGCTAATTCTAAATGTTCATCTTTAATAGTACCATTACCTGTTATAATCAATAATTTAGTTTTAGAATTAATTGCATATTCAATAATACTATGTCTATCTCCAAGTATTAAAATATCATTATTTGATAAATTAATATTTTCCATAAATGTTGTACTTTTATATGCAGCTGCTAAAATATTACCTTTAATTTCATCTTCAAATCTTAAAATTTCTTCTCCTTCTAATACTTCAAGAAGATTATTATAAGATGTATTTAAATTAATTCCATTCTCATGTATCATTGTTCTAGATAAATCTTTTATAGTAACTAATCCTACAAAACTATTATCAGCTTTAACGATAGGAAGACCAGTTAATTCATTATCAAGCATATGTTGATAACCCTTAAAAATAGAATCAGTTTCTTTTAAATAAAAATCTTTATGATAATTAACGTCTTTTATTTGTAATTTTACATCATTAAGATAATCAGGTTCTTCTAATTTAAAATATTTAAGTGCATAACTAGTTTCTTTATTAATTGAACTAAGTATTCTAGGCTCAGTATTATCACCACATTTATTTTTTAAATAAGATAATGATATTGCAGCCATAACAGAATCAGTATCTGGTTTTTTATGTCCAAAAACCATTGTTTTCATATAAATCTCCTCTTTTCTACTAACCAATTATATCATAGAAAAACTATAAAAAAAAGAAATTATAGCTATAATTTCTCTAAAACTTATTTATTATTCATAATAATCTTTTAATTTCTGTATAGAATTCCATTTTCTTAATTTAGATAATACTCTTTTTTCTTTTTTCTCAATAGCTTGTCTAGTAACACCATAATATTTAGCTATTTCTTCAAAAGTTAATTGTTTATATATTCTTAATTTTATAATTTGTCTTTCATTATCATTAAGACGATCCAAAATATTATTTACTTCTTCTTCTAAACTTTTATTTACTACATTATCTTCTGGATCATATTTATTACTAATTATATAATCACCCAATTGTGAATTTTCTTCATCTCCAACAGGTGTTTCAAGTGATGTTACATGTAATGGTATATTAAAAAGTTTATGAATTTCATCTTCTGTATTATTAGTTGCTTTAGCAAGTTCAGAATATGTTGGCATACGATGTAATTTATCAGTTAAATCTTCAAATATCATATGAAGTTTTTTTGCTTCTTTAAATTGTGCCTTTGGTATGTAAATATTATTTGCTAATTCTATAATAGCTAGTCTAATAGAATTTTCTATTACTGCTGTTGCATATGTTGAAAATTTATTACCTCTTTTTATATCAAATTTATCTACTGCATTTAACAAACCAAGATTTCCTTCTTGAAGTAAATCCTCAAATCTTACACCTTGTCTAATATATTTTTTGGCAATTGACCATACTAATCTTAAATTATGATTAACTAATTCATCTCTAGCAGACTTATCACCTTTACTATATTTACTAAACAATTCTTTTTCTTCCTCATTTGTTAAAGAAGGATATTTTACTAAATCCTTAAAGAATTGATTATTTGCATCAACATAATTATAATCATCATTATTTTCATTTTCTTCAACTATCATATTTTCTTCTCTTAAATCTTTTTTATCCATAGAATCCCTCCCAAAAATATATATTGCAAATTTATGCAATTTATATTGTTATACTACTAAAAATTACATAAGTCAAATTTCTTTACAAAATTAATTTTATATTATAGAATATAAACTACAATCTTTTTAAGGAGATTTTATTATGAAAAAAAGGAAAAAAAATAATAAAATAAAAAAGGTTATATTACCTATATTAATACTTGTAATAACTGTATGTTTATTCATACCAAATAATATAAAATTTTTAAGTAATTTTAATAATGACTTAAATCTAAATTTATCAGAAATAGATACTGAATATGAAAATAATGATAGTTATGATGTAAATAAGTATAAATTAATAAGTTATGTAGATACATCTTGGAGATGGCCAACTGAAAATAATTATTATCTAACCTCACAATATTCTAATTATCATCCTGCTGTTGATATTGTAACTACAAATGGTACTAATATTTATTCAGCTTATAGTGGAATTGTTGTAACAAATAGTTATAAATATGATAATGGCAATTATTTAGTTATAAAACAAGATAATGGCTATTATACTCTATATGCTCATTTAAGTGAAAAATTAGTAAATGAAGGAGATATTGTTAATAAAGG
>CANRQD010000043.1 GCA_947632685.1 uncultured Bacilli bacterium
AAGTCATTCCACCTCTAACAGTTAAAATACCATGAGCAATAGTCATTCCTTCAATATCTTCTGGAGAAGTTTCTAATCTTACTAAAAGTACATCTTTCTCACCACTATTAAAAGCATTTTTAGCATCACTAGCAGTAAAATAAATCTTACCTGCTGCTGCACCTGGAGATGCTGGTAAACCATGAGCTATAGGAACTTTTGTTGATAGAATACTTTTATCAAAAGTTGGATGTAATAATTGCTCTAATTGTTTAGCATCTACATTTAATAAAGCTTCCTCTTTAGTTAATTTTCCTTCATTTACTAAATCAACTGCTACTTTTACTGCAGCTTTAGCTGTTCTTTTAGCATTTCTCGTTTGTAACATAAATAGTTTACCATTTTCTATTGTAAATTCCATATCTTGCATATCCTTATAATGATTTTCTAAGATATTACAAATTCTTTGAAATTCATCAAAACATTCTGGTAAAATATCTTTTAAAGTATCAATACTTTTTGGTGTTCTAATTCCAGCAACTACATCTTCACCTTGCGCATTAATTAAAAATTCACCAAATAATTTTTTTTCACCCGTCGCAGGATTTCTAGTGAATGCAACACCTGTTCCAGAAGTATTTCCTTTATTACCGTAAACCATTTCCTGAATATTAACAGCAGTTCCCCAATTATCAGGTATTTCATTTAATTTTCTATATGTCTTAGCACGCTCATTATTCCAACTTCTAAATACAGCTTTTACTGCTTCTATTAATTGTACTTTAGGATCTTGTGGGAATGGAGCCTTTGCATGGTTATAATATTGCTTTTTATAAATTATAACAATTTCTTTTAAATCTTCTGCAGTTAAATCAGTATCATTTTTTATGTTTTTATATTCTTTGATTCTATCAAACAATTTTTCAAAATCACTTTTAGGAAATCCCATAACAACATCTGCAAACATTTGAATAAATCTGCGATATGAATCATATACAAATCTTGGATTATTAGTTATATTTGCAAATCCTTCAGCAACTTCATCATTCATCCCTAAATTTAATACTGTATCCATCATTCCAGGCATTGAGGCTCTGGCTCCACTTCTTACAGAAACTAAAAGTGGATTAGTCTTATCACCAAGTTTTTTTCCAGTAATTTGTTCTAATTCAGTAACTTTATCTAATATTTGTTTTATAATTTCATCATTTAATATTTCATTATCTTCATAATATTTTAAACATGCATCTGTACTAACAGTAAAACCTCTAGGAACAGGTAACGAAAGACTAGTCATTTCTGCTAAATTTGCACCCTTACCTCCTAAAATTTCACGCATATCTTTATTGCCCTCTGTGAATGCATATACGTATTTCACATAACCATCTCCTATTTTATCTTTATATTATTGTATCATAAATATATATTTATTCATAGAAACTTTTACTTTTTTTATAGTTATTTAAGGTTTCATAATAACATTTTGGACATAATGAATCATATGTAACCTCATCTTCACCATCTATTGCAACTTGGTCACCTGCAAATGTTATATTACCATTTACTTTTCTAACATTATATGTAGCTTTTTTACCACAACTGCATATTGTTTTTAATTCTTCAATATTATGAGCAATTTCTAATAATCTTGGTGAACCAGTAAAAGCTTTAGTTTTAAAATCGGTTCTTAAACCATAGCAAATTACAGGTACATCATAATTTACTACTATTTGCATTAACTCATCAACTTGTTCTGACTGCAAGAATTGAGCTTCATCAATAAATATACATGCTATGTTATCTAATTTATCTTTTAATTTATCATAAACGTTATCATCTTTTGTTATATAATAATCAATCTTTCTTTTTAAACCAATTCTAGAAACTAAATATTTACCACCCTTTTTATCTATTTCTGGTTTCATTACTAACACTTTCATACCTCTTTGTTCATAATTAAATGCTGATTGTAGTAATATTGCAGTTTTACCAGAATTCATAGCACCATACTTAAAATATAATTTAGACATTATGTATCCTCCTTATTTCAAATAAAATACAGCATCAAGCTGTATTTTATAAAATCTCAATTTCTTCTATTTTGTTTTTATTTTTATTTACTACTTTTGCAGAACATATTAATGCTACCGCAATTATTAGTACACTTCCAAGTATTATTCCGTATGATTTAGTACTTTTTTGAAATGATACTTTATTACCTGTAGTAATTAATGCATCATTTATTTTTGAACTAGTCATTATGTATTTTGATGTATGAGAAATATTAAATTCATAGTATCCGTCTTTACTTTCCGTTATTCCTTTTTGAATTAATTCAAATTTATTCTTAACTTCATCAAAATAGTACACATATATATTAGTAGTACCAACTGATTCTTTTAATGCCTGATTTGTTCTAACTCTTACTTTAGCTTTAGCTGGTAAATCTTTATTTGATGCAAAAGTTAATACAGTACCATTATTAATTAATTTACCAATTACTTTATCATCAATTACTTTATCATAATACATTGATACATTAATATCTTTAATTATATTTATATCTTTACCTTCAAATACATATTGAACATCTTTATAATTTATTAATAATTCTTTATTTGAACCTTTAATAGAATTAAATATATCAGAACTAATTATTGAATTACTATCTGCATTAATTATAATTTTAGCATTATTAGTAGCATCATATACTTGACTAAGAATTGCATTACCATAATCTTCATTATTAAAACTAATTTGTTTATTTTCTGTATTTTCTAAAATTGTAAGTTTTGTATTAAAATCAAAATATGTATCAGGACTAACACCACTTGGATTATTTACATACATTTTTGTACCTTCACTAGTAGTTAAGTATGCAACTGTTAATGAATACTCACCTGGTAAAGCATTAGTAGGTACTATAAAGTATGGTATATCACTTATTTCTTTAACGTATGCTGTAAATGATTCACTACTACCAACTTTATTAAATATTAATTTCATATCTGTCAAATTTGTTTCAGCTTTATAGTTTAAGTATACTTTATCATTAGTTTTAGCAGTTGTTGTTTTTAATGAAATACTATTTAATTTAGCTTTTTCATTTACTTTAATATTTCCTTCATACTCAGTTAATTGTTGTGTTAAATCAGTTACATCTGAATCATAGTAAACAGTAAATGTTGTTCCATTACTATTTAAACCAACCAACATTATTTCTTTAATACTATAATCACCAGTAACAGCTGAATTAGGAACAATAAAATAATTTCCATTTTTATCATAAATTATATCAACAGTAAACATTTCATTATTTGCATTTCTAAATGTAACTGATGTATTAGCAACTTTAGCACCTGTAAATTTGATATCTACATTTACTTTATCACCAGCTTCTGCTTCTTTATCAGATATTTTAAATTTATTTAGTATTAAAAAATTATCTGATGGTACTGAAATATCACCTGTAATTGTTGTTTCTGAAGAATTGGAATTTGTAGCATTAGATTCAGTTGCATTAGATGTTGTTGCATATGAACTAGACATATCAGAAGATGACGCACTAAAACTGGTTAAATTATTAAGGGAATTAACAATATAACCACCAATATTATCAATAAAACTTCCAAAAATAACACCTATTATTACTAAAATTATTGGGTAAATTGTCTTTTTATTTACTTTCTTCACTACACAAACCTACTCTCTATATTATCTAAAGATAGTATAGCACTAATATTTTTTATTGTAAAGATTAATAACTAAAATTACTTAAAAAATTTTTTTAATTTAATAATTAACTAACGCTTTCAATCTTTTTATAACTTTTTTTTCTATTCTTGAAATATATGACTGTGAAATTCCTAATTTTTCAGCTACCTCTTTTTGGGTTAATTCCTTTTTTCCTAAAAGCCCATATCTTAAAATAATTATATCTCTATCTCTTGGATTTAATCTCATTACTTCATTAATCATTGCCTTTTTATCATTTTCCTCTTCTATGCCTTTTGTTACAATATCTTTATCAGTACCTATTACATCCTCTAAATGAAGTTCATTTCCCTCACTATCATAAGAAAGTGATGCTTCAATACTAACCTCTGTTTTTAATTTTTTAGTTTTTCTTAAATACATTAATATTTCATTATCAATACAACGAGATGCATATGTAGCTAATTTTATATTTTTATTTCTTGAAAATGTATTTATTCCTTTTATTAATCCAATTGTTCCAATTGATACTAAATCTTCTAAATCTACATTAGTATTTTCATACTTTTTAGCTAAAAATACTACTAATCTTAAATTGTGCTCTATTAGTATATCTTTTGCTTTTAAATCCCCATCTTCCATAAGTTCCAAATAAAAATCCTCTTTTTCTTTTGATAGCGGTTCTGGTAATATATCTGTTGCACCAACATAAAAAATATTACTTGTTTTTCTAAACAATCTTTTTATTAATTCAATTATTCTTAACATAAATCCTCCTTAAATTTATTTGGTAAGATACAATCACTATTATTTAGCTTTAACTTTTTACTAATTTTTCCTATTAAACAATTTTTAAATTCTTTATTATTTATCAATACTTTATCTGGTTTTATACATCTTAAAATACCTTTTGTAGATATTGTTTCATATGGTACTAAAATACTTTTTTTATTATCAAATTCTATCTTATTATTACTTATTATTATAACAGGCCTATTTTTATATGGATCTTTTAAAGTATTACCAGTATCTAAATAACCTGTTAAGCAATATTTATTATTATTTATATAAATATCTATTAAATAAGTATTTTGATTTTCATTATGTTGTTCTTTTTTTTCTATTACATAAAAATATATTATTATTGGACTTATTATTAGCATAACTATAAAATTAATACTTATCCCATTTGAAAAGAATACTATTCCTTTATTTTTATAACTAAAAGCATCATTAAGTAAATACATTGCACCTCCTAAAAAGATACTTAATATATAAAAATAAAGATATGTTTTTTTGAAATTATCAGCTCCAAAAGCTATTAATATCATAATAATACTTATAATTATTTTTAATATAAAGAGTGAGATACTATTTAATGGAATAAATAAAAATAAAATACTTAAACTTCCAAAAAAACTACTTATAATAAGTCGATAAATTTTAGCTCGCTGTTTGAGGAGTTTATTAACTCCAAATAATAAGATAAAATCAAAGAAAAAATTAATAAATAAAACTAAATCTATATATATTTTCATAGTATCACCACAAACACTATAGCAAAAAAAATACGACTTAATTGTCGTTTTATAATAAACTAATTATATTTTTTTCTTTTTAAAGAAAATCTTGCATATATACGATAAAAATATAGTCATTATTATTACATATGCCCAGTTTAATATAGTTTGTATTAATCCTGATGAATATTTATCTATTATTCCAAAAATACCAGATGGAATATACTTATCAATTAGTGCAGAAACATCAGGTAATGGTATATTATTCTTAATAAATGTTAGTATTCTAAGTGTTATATCAAATATAGCTACAAAAAATACAAACGAAGAAAATCTTTTAAAAAACATAATAACTAATACAAGTAAAATTATAAATATAACTAAATCAATATACATAATATCACCTCTTTTTTATTCAAAATATGGATTATTTTCTTTCTCGTAACCCAAAGTTGTTTTTTCTCCATGACCATTATATATAATAATATCATCATCATAGTTTTTAATCATTTCAATACTTTTTTTCATAGCATTAATATCACCTGTAGGTAAATCACATCTACCAATACTTTCTTTAAAAATAAAATCTCCTACAAACATTGAATTTATTTCTTTAAAGTAAAATGTTATTGAATCAGAAGAATGTCCTGGTGTATATATACAATTAAATGTAAAATCACCAATATTATATTCCTTTTCTAAGGTATTACTCTTTTTAAATATTTTTACGCTTTTTTTGGTTAGAAAGTTTCTTAATGCCCCAATATGATCAAAATGAGAATGAGTTATTAATACAGCTAACACTTTATTATCACCAATAGCTTCTTTTATATTAAGATAATCATCACCTGGATCTATTACTAAACATTTGCCATTTTTTATTAATATATAACAATTTTCTTCTAATGTTCCTGTTACTACAATTTTTACTTTCATTTTATCATTCCTTACTTTTTCTTCCTTTTTATAATTTGTTGTGTTTTTTTATTTGATTTAATATGATTACCAATTATTTCTGATACATCTGATATAGATATAAAACTACTTTCATCCATATCATTACATATTTTCTTTAATTCATATATTTCCATTCTAGTTAATACACAATATAAAACTTCTTTTTCACCACTTATTAGACCATTACCTTTTAATCTTGTAACCGTTCTTCCTAATCTTTTATATATCTCATTTGCCATATCTGTGCCTTTTTCCGTAATTATTAAAGCTGATTTTGTTTGATCTATTCCCTCGGATACAAAATCAATTACTTTAAAAGTTATAAAGTATGTTAATAATGAATATAATGCTCTATCAACACCAAAAATTATTCCTGCTACAAAATATATTATTAAATTAAAAACTAATACTACTTGCCCTACAGAAAATGATGTTTTTTTACTAATTACTAATGCAACTGATTCAGTTCCATCGACACATCCACCAAAATGAATAACTAAACCAACACCAATTCCCAATAGAGCTCCACCATATACTGTTGCAAGTAAAATCTGTTCTGTAATACTTTCAAAATAAGAAAAATATGATAATGAAAGAGAAAATAAAATCATAGAATATACCGTTCTGATTAAAAAACCTCTACCCATATTTTTATATCCAATATAAATTAGTGGTATATTTAAAATTAATACTAAAATACTTAGTGGTATATTAGTTAATTTTGAAATAATTATTGATATACCTGTAACACCACCATCTAATATTGTGTTAGGAATTAAAAATGTTTCTAGAGCATATGATGCAAATATTACACCTACAGTTAACATAAAAAACGATATAATTGTTTTATATTTTTGTGATTTTAATTTTTCCATATCTATCATTACCTCTATTATAAATATAAATTATTTTTTAATTAGTTGCAAGAAAAAAAGAAAAACTCTCTTTTTCTTTTTATTGTAATAGATATATTTTTGTAAAATATTATGTAAAATTACTTTTTCTTTTGATAATTTTTTGTATTAAAATTAACACCATTTTCTATAGCATATGAATCTATATTATTAATAGCAGTCAAAATACTCTCATAATTTTTTCCGCCATAATAGGTTATAGTACTATTTTGTGTAAAAATTAGTCTTATACATAAAGCATTTTCTGATGCATAATTTTCAAAATCCATAAACGCAGGATTATCTAGTTCATCAGTATATTCAATAAAAATATCATTAATTCCTACTACATTTTTTAAATTATTAAATAAAGAATTAATATCATCATTAAAATTTATATCAAGTTCATCTAAAAGTATCAAATTAAGCATTGAATTTTTATTATCATCAAATTGTTTTGTGATTACATTAAAATTATTATATTCATCATTTAATTCCTTTTTTAATAATTTAGCATAATTATTTCCATTTTTATATCTTAAATTATCATTATCACTATCTAATATTTTATAATAGCTTAATTCTTCTTTATATAAATTATCATCTTCAGTATACTTTTGAAGCAATTCATAAGTTTCTATAATTCTCTTAATTACTGCTTTTTGATTTCCATTTTTACTTTTCATAATATCTTTTAAAGTTACTAATTGTCTTTCAATAGTATTTATTATTTCTTTATTTTTACCCATATTATCACCTTTTCTATCAAAATAGTATGCAATTATAATAAATTTGTAAATATAAAAAAACTAGTTATACCTAGTTATTTTTTAAATGGTAGCCTGTACGGAATTCGAATCCGTGAATGCTGCCTTGAGAGGGCAGTGTGTTAAGCCACTTCACCAACAGGCCAAATATATAAAAATTACCATTTAATCATAACATAAATATTAAATTTAATCAACATTTATTTATCTCTAAGTTTATGTATAAAAACTTGGTTTAATTACTTTTTGAAGCATTTTATTAGCTTCTACAGGTGTTGTGTTTTCTATTTTAGTAGCACCAGAATACATATTTCCTCCTCCACCTAGTTGTTGCATAACTTGACCTACATTAATTTTTCCTTTGCTTCTAGCACTAATTGATACTATACCATCATCAAGACTAGTATTTCCTATAGCAAAACTTGCATCAATTCTATATTTTAATAAATAATCTGCTGCTTTTGCAATTTCTTCTTTTGAATACTCTTTTTTTATATCTCCAACTACTGTTGCTACAGCATATGATGATAATGTTGCATGACTAATCAATTCTAAAACTCGTTGATCACTTGCAATATCTTCCGAAAAAAGATCTGTTACTTTACTTAAATCCGCACCTTTTTCTAATAATTTACTAACAATTCTCATTGTATCACTAGATATATTAGTACTAAAATGTTTAGTATCTAAATAAATTCCTGCTAATAAATAATTTGCAACATCTTTATTATATTTTACTTTCAATATACATAATAATTTTGATACTATTTCAGAAGCACTAGAGATAGATTGATTTATATATTTTTTTTCTGTATTAAAAGTATTACTATCCTCATTATGATGATCAATAATTATGATATCTCTATTTTTTAGTTCATCTTTATCTAAACAAATCAAATTACTTTTATTTACATCAGTCAATATAACTAATTCGTCTTGTTTACTATTTTCTAAATAAATATTTTTATTGATATAATTTATTCCTAATTCTCTTATAGATTCATCCATAATCATTTTTACACCAGGATCTATTTTATGAATTGGATCATTTACTAATATAAATGATTCATTTTTATATTTTGTTGCAATTACTGATAAACCTATAGCTGAACCTATTGCATCAAAATCAATACCAATATGAGGTATAATAATAACATTTCTATCTTTAGATAATTCCTCATCTAAAGTTATTTTTAAATTTTTGATATCTAACATAATCATGCTCCTTCATTTTAATAAATAATTATGAAAATTGATTATAGTATGATATTATAACACCTTAATTAATATTATTCAATATTAAAAAATAAAGATAGTTATTTTAATACTATCTTTTTATATAATTCTATTCTTTCTTTTATCTTTTCTTTACCTAATATTTTTAATATTGAGTATAAATCAGGTGATTTCGTTCTTCCTGTAACTATAACTCTTATAGCTTCACATAAATCACCAACATGCCCTTTATACTTATCAGGTTCTTCTTTATAATCTTTAGTACTTGCAGCATATCCATTTGCTATAGCAAATTTTTTAATATTATCAAACCATTCTTCATTACTACAATTAATATCTAAATTATTTATATAATTTTCTATTAAATTTATATCATATACTTTTGAACCATCATATTTTTTATATGCTTCATTTATAAATAACTCATCAATGGCATATGAAAATTCTTCTTTTACTTCACTATATTTAGAAATGTCTTTACGAGGTCTTGGACCATCTTTTTCTATACTTAAAAATTTTATCATATCATCTTTATTTTCTTCTAATAATTTTGCATATTCTTTATCATATTTCTTAGCATATTCATATGTTTCATCATATACTTCTTTTCCACTTTTACGAGAAAAATAAGTCTTACACAAATTATTTAGTTTTGATTCATCAAATGAAGTTCCACCAATTGCTTGTTTATTAAAATCAAATTGAAAATCTGAAATAGATTTATCTTGATTCTTTAAATACCACTCTTCAAAATTAGTATTTGCTATTGTTGCTAGATAAAGATGAAGTGCTTGGATTGGAATACCTTCTTCTTCATAAAATTTAGCACCTGCCCAAGGATCTTTTCTCTTACTTAATTTTCTAATAGTTCCAGTTTCTTTATCTTTAATTGTAAGTGGAGCAATATGTGCATATTTTACAGGTTCAAATCCTAAAATTTCAAATAATTGAACATGAAGCGGTATACTAGATACCCATTCATCACCTCTAATAACATGTGTAGTATGCATTAAATGATCATCAATAACATGTGCAAAAT
>CANRQD010000044.1 GCA_947632685.1 uncultured Bacilli bacterium
GTACATCTACTCCTACTTCAATAACAGTAGTTGATATAAGAATTTGAATTTTTCCTTGTGCAAATTCTTGCATTATTAAATCTTTGGCACCACCAGCCATTTTACCATGAATAATATCTATTTTATAGTTTTTTCCAAAGGCTAACATCATTTGATCTTTTAATTTACAAACCGTTGCTAAATCAGAATTTTCACTTTCTTCTATTAATGGTGCTATAACATAAACTTGATGACCTTCTTTTAATTCTTCTAGCATCATTTGTAATACTTCTTTTATTTCATTATTATTTTTAACATAAGTAGTTATAGGTTGTCTTCCCTTTGGTCTTTCTTTAATAATTGACATATCCATATCACCATATATAGTTAATGCATATGTTCTAGGAATTGGTGTTGCACTCATATATAAAATATCTGGTCTTAAACCTTTATTCTGTAAATTTGCTCTTTGATTTACCCCAAAACGATGTTGTTCATCTGTAATAACAAGACCTAAATTATTATATATAACTTCTTCTTGAATAAGTGCATGAGTACCAATTATCATATTAATTTTACCACTACTTAAATCATCATATATTCTTTGTTTATCTTTCTTTAATGTTGATCCTGTTAATAATTCAACATTTATATTTTTTCCTTTTAAAAATTCACATAAATTATTATAATGCTGTACTGCAAGTATTTCAGTAGGAGCCATTAAAGCACTTTGATAGCCACTTAAATAATTTGCAACCATTGCTATAAAAGATACTATAGTTTTTCCACTACCAACATCACCTTGCAATAATCTATTCATTCTAGATTTACTTTCTAAATCTTTTACTATATCATCTATTGCTACTAATTGATCATTAGTTAATTTAAAAGGAATAGATTTTATAAATTTATTTAATTCTTCTTTATCTATTACACGACTTAATCCTTGATTATTCTTTTTATTTTCTAATTTCAAATAATTAATTTTAAACATAAAGGCAAATAATTCTTCATATTTAAGTCTTATAATTACTTCTTTTAATTTTTCAGCTGTAGATGGATTATGTATTATATTTAAGGCAGTTTTTTTATTTAAAAAATTATATTTTTTAATATATTCTTCTGGTATATAGTCAGGTATATCCTTACCATATGTAAGCAAAGCCATATTAATATATGTAGAAAGATTCTTATTTGTTAATCCATTAGTACAATGATATACTGGTTCAATTTTAACTTTATTAGTTAATGTAGACATCTTTATCTCTGATGCAGTTATAACATTCTTTTGTTTATCAAACTTTCCTATAACAGTAATACCTGTACCTACTTGTAATTGACTTTTTAAAAATGCTCTATTAAAAATAGAAACTCCAACTATTCCACTTTGAGTAACTAATCTAAAATTCATTTTATTTAGACCAGCTTTAAATCTCATAAGAATAGGAACACTCTCTATTTTTCCATCTATTACAATATGTTCATCATTTTCAGTTTTTGTTAAATCTCCACGTTCTAAAACATCGTAACGAAAAGGATAATGCGTAACTAAATCTTCTATTGTGTAAATTCCTATTTTATTCAAAAGACATAATGCTCTAGGTCCTACACCTTTAACATCTTTTAATAAAGCCATTACTACCACGTCCTTCTTGCATATTATACCATATAAAAAAATTTTTTTCAAAGAAAAAGCAATAAAACTTTATTAACTTTATTGCTCTTATTTATATATTTATTTTATATTATTAAGACATAATATCACAAATTAAATTAGTAACTTCTGTTGGATTTTCAATAGATAATCCTTCAATAAGTCTAGCTTGTGCATATAAAACTTTAGTATATTTTTCTAATTCTTCTTTATCCTCTTTATATAATTTTTCTAACTTTTTAACTATAGGATGATTTTCATTAATTTCTAATACTTTTTCAGAATTTATTTTTTCACCTGTAGGCATAGAATTAATAACTTTTTCCATTTCTATAGAAACATTACCTTTAGTAGTTAAACATACTGGATGATTTTTAAGTTTATTAGTATATTTTACTTCTTTTACTTCTTCATTTAATGAATTTTTCATTAATTCAAACATATCTTTAGATTCTTTATTTTTATTTTCCAATTCTTCTTTTTCTTCTTCAGTATCTAAATCTACATTTTCACTACATATATTTACAAATTTCTTATCATCATAGTCCATTAACATTTGAACTGCAAACTCATCAACATATTCTGTTAAATATAATATCTCATAGCCTTTATCTTTTATACTTTCTACTTGAGGTAATAAATCTATTTTATCTACAGTTTCTCCACAAGCATAATATATTTTATCTTGATCTTTTTTCATTCTTGAAATATATTCTTTTAAAGTTGTTAATTTTTTATCGTTAGATGAATAGAACATAATTAAATCTTTTAATAATTCTTTATTAGCACCAAAGTCATTATAAACTCCAAATTTTAATTGCATTCCAAAGTCTTTAAAGAAATTTTCATATTTTTCTCTATCATCTTTTAGCATTGTTTCTAATTCTTTTTTTATTTTTTTCTCTAGGCTTTGTGCTATTAATTTAACTTGATGATCTTGTTGTAACATTTCTCTTGAAATATTTAAAGAAATATCTTCACTATCTACTAATCCTTTTATAAATCCAAAATAATCGGGTAATAATTCTTCACATTTTTCCATTATTAGAACACCATTTGAATATAGTGCTAAACCTTTTTTATAATCTTTATTATACATATCATATGGAGCATGACTTGGTACAAATAGTAAAGATTTATAACTACACTTACCTTCTACATTGTAAGTAATAACTCTAGTTGGATCTTCATAATCATGATATGTATCCTTATAAAATGCATTGTAATCTTCATCTTTAACATCTTTTTTATTTTTCTTCCAAATAGGAACCATACTATTTAATATTTCTTCTTCATGAGTTTCTTCATATTCATTTTCTGTTCCCTCTTTTAGAATATTTCTTGTCATATTCATAACAATTGGATATGTTATATAATTTGAATAAGTTTTAATAATTGTATCTATATGATGTTCATCTAAATAACAACTATAATTATCAGTATCTGTATCTTCTTTTAAATTTAATACTATTTTAGTACCAAAATTATCATAGTCAGTTTTTTCTATAGTATATCCATCTGCTCCATCACTTATCCATAAATTAGCTTCTTCACTTCCATATTTTTTACTAGTCACTGAAACTTGTTCTGCTACCATAAAGGCAGAATAAAATCCGACACCAAATTGTCCAATTACATCAATATCTTTTTTATGCTCATTCTCAGTTTTAAATAATAGTGAACCACTTTCTGCAATAGTTCCTAAATTTTTTTCAAGTTCATCTTTATCCATACCAATACCATTATCAGTAATAGTTAAAGTTCTATTTTCTTTATCAAGCTCTACTTTAATTTTAAAATCATCTTTTTTCAATTTTACTTTTCTATCAGTTAGTGATAAATAATATAATTTATCTATCGCATCACTAGCATTAGAAATTAACTCTCTTAAAAAGATTTCCTTATTTGTATAAATTGAATTAATCATTAAATCTAATAATCTTTTAGATTCAGCTTTAAATTGCTTTTTCTTCATTTAATATCCCTCCAATAAGAATAGTAACACTACTTTTAGCACTTGTCAAGGATAAGTGCTAAAAGTTTTAAAGAAGTCTACCTATCCATATTATAATAGTAAAAATATACATAAAACCGTTATTTTGTTTAAAAATATATAATACCAAGCTAATTCCATGATTAATATTATAATTATTTTTTATTGATACATACTTATTCTTATATCATATAATATATTGATAGCTACTCCCAAATCGATATCTTTTATAAGTATATAAATTAACAATTTTTATAATATATATCTTTTTATATAAAAACATTATCATAAGAATAATTACTTTATTAATATAATAGATTATTTTTAATTTGACAATAACATATGTTATTTCTAGGAATAGCTTGATTATATACCTAAAATTTGTTATATTATAAGCATTAAGGAGGGAGATTATGAAGAAAAAAATAACAAAAACTATTATAGGGCTTTTAGCTCCAAGTATAGTAATAGTAGGTACGTGTATTGTAACAGCCAAAAATATTAAATCAGATAGTGAATTAAGTTATGCTGAGAAAGAGGTTCTTAAAGATCCTGCTGTAATTAATGCAGAGAAGGATGTTAAAAAAGCAAAAGAAGATGTTAAAGAAGCTGTAAAAGAAATCGAAAAAGCTGAAGAAATAAAAAAAGTTGCTGAAAAAAAAGTTAAATCAGTAAATAAAACAGTTGCAAAAGCTGAACAAGCTAAAAAAGAAGCTGAGAAAGAATTAGCAAATGCTACTACTCCTGAAGCTAAAAAGAAAGCGAAAGAAAAATTACAAGCTGCTAATAAGCAATTAACTCAAGCAAAAGAAGAAAAGAAAGAAGCTGAAAAGAAAGTAAGCGAAGCAACTAAGACTGTTAAGAAAGCAGAAGAAACTAAGAAAGAAGCTGAAGCTAAAGTTGAACAAAAAGTTGAAAAAGTTGAAGAAGTTAAAAAAGAAGTAGCAAAAGAAAATAAAGCTGAACAAAATACTAAAAAAGAATCATCTAGACAATTTACAGATGAACAATTAAAATATATGTTAGAGCAAGCTAAAAAAGGTGAAGAACGTCAAAGACAAGAATACGAAGCTGCTGTTCAAGCCCAAAAAGATGCAGCTGCAGCTAAAAAGGCAGAAAGAGAAGCTCAAGAACAAGCTGCTAGAGAACAAGCAGAAAGAGAGGCTCAAGAAAGAGCTGCTAGAGAATCTACAGAAAGCTTAAAAAATAAAGAAGGTGCTACACAAGACACAGTATTTGGTGATAGAGAATTTACATTTGCTCAAAAAAACGTAGATACAGCATTTGATCCTAATACAAGAGATAATCCACAAGAAATTAAATGAACTGGTAATAATTGTGGTGTGGGACAACAAGGATATATATGGTTTGCAAGATTTAAAAGTAATTTCAATATATTTAGAGCACCTGGTTCTAATAACTATGTAAATAACACTCTTATCGGAAAACGTGGTGATGTAACTTCTTGGATACAATATGCACCAAATGAAATAGAGGGTCATCATTTTACTGGATGGAGTATTTCAACTGAATATTTAGAAGGAATGACTATTAACGTTTATACAGCAAATTATAATTAAAAAACTCAATAAAAGACTGCTGAAAAATTATCGGCAGTTTTTTATTTATATAATAAATTAAACATTAGTTAAATCAAATTCCGGAATAAAACTTTCTAAAGCTGTATCTCCTTCTTGGATAAAAGCATTTTTAACTCCAATACTACATGCATAATCAATTACTTCATTGTACTCTTCTTCAGTTAATTTTCTATTCAATTCATTATATTTATATTTACTTATTGGTGTATATTGATTCATTATACTTAAATATATATTATCACCATATTTATTATATAAATATTTTATTATCTTTTTAGAATCAATTATATTATCAGGTAATATTAATATCCTAACTACTACACCTTTTTTTAATAAATTATTTTCTATAATAGGCTTTCCTACTTGTTTATACATTTCTTCAATTGCTTTAGTAGCATTTTCAAAATAATTACTACATTTAGAATATTTTTTTGCTAATAAATCACTATAATATTTTAAATCTGCTAGATAAATATCTACTAATCCATCCATCATTTGTAAAGCAGTAATACTATCATAACTACTAGTATTATAAACTATTGGAATCTTTAATCCCTCTTTTTTAGCTTTTATAAGACCTTTTCTGATTAAAGGTACATAATGAGTTGGTGTTACTAAATTAATATTATGAGCACCCTTTTGTTGCTGCTCTAAGCATATTTTGCTAAACCTTTTTATAGTTATCTCTTTACCATAACCATCTGATATTTTTTTATTTTGACAGAATATACATTTTAAGCTGCAATGTGAAAAAAAGATAGTTCCACTACCCCTTGTACCAGAAATAAAAGGTTCTTCCCATTGATGAAGAGATACTAGGCTAACTTTAATTTTATTTGAAGCATTACAATAACCTTTTTCCTTATATCGATCAACTAGACAATTTCTACAACATAAATTACATTTTCTTAATATATTCATAGTATCACCCAAATATAATAAAATTCTATATCTCTATAGAATCAATTATTTTATTATCAATAGAATAAATAGTAAAACATCTATTTTCATATATTAAATATGTTGGAGGATTATCTCCTCTTGGAAGAGCAATAGATCCAGTATTAATATATATCATATCACTCTCTTTTTTAATATATGGAATATGTTCATGACCATATACCATAATGCCATCTGTAAATACTGAATTATTATATACATTATATCTATTACCATGTGTTATATAAATACAAATATTATCAACATTTAACATAGAAATATCATCTAATATAGGGAAAGGACTTTTTTCTATATCTACTTCTGAATCACAATTACCTCTCATACATATTAATTTATCCTTGTGTTTAGTTAAAATATCTCTAACTTTAAAATTATCATTACTACTAACTACATTAAAACCTTGATAATATAAATCACCTAATACAACTAATTTATCTATATTATCATTTTCTATAATTTTATCAATTTTTTCTAAATTATCTACTATTCCATGTATATCAGATATAAATAATATTTTCATAATTCCTCCTATAACACTATACCAAACAAATCAAATAATAATCCAAAAATAACACCTATAAAATATATAGTTAAAACAATATTTATATTTTCTTTTAGATTTTTATTCATCTTAAATAAAATCATTATAGCAACACCACTACCAGTTAATAATCCTCCCACAGTAGAACCTAATGATATAGTATTATTTAGATATAATTCAGTTATTATAACACTAGCGCCACAATTAGGTATAAGTCCTATTAAACTAGAGATAAATGGTCCTAAAACACTATTTTTCATAAATAGTTTAGATATTTTTTCTTCTCCTAAAATAGAAAATAAAATATTTAAAATAAATGTTATTATAACTATAAATAATAATATATTTAAAGTATGTTTTATAGTTGATTTTAATAAACTATTTTTACAATCACAATGTTCCTCATCACAAAACTTTTTTATTTCTACAGTATCTTTCTTCTTATTTCTTAAAATAAAATCTATAATAAATCCACATAATATACCAATAATAACTTTTATTAACACAAGAAAAATAATTATTTTAAAACTAGCTTTTTCAGATATTAATATAGGTAACATTTCATCAGAAGTAGATAAATATATAGAAATTAAGGTACCTATAGATATTACTCTTGTTGCATAAAAATTAGTTGCTGCTACTGAAAAACCACATTGTGGAAAAGCTCCTAATAAGCCTCCAAATAATGGTCCAAATTTACCTGCAGAACTAATTATTTTTTTATTACTATTAGTCATTTTATGTTCTAAATATTCCATAATTAAAAATGTTATAAATAAAAATGGAAATAGTTTTAATGCATCTGTTAATGTATCTAATATTAAATCTATCATATTCTCTCCCTTTTTTCTTCTAGATTATATCATATCAAATATATAATTACAATAAAAAAGAGAAATACTATTATTTCTCATATAATTAGCTTTTTTTAAATAACTTTTTAAAAATAGTTCTAACAAATGGTTGAATAAAAAACAATTGTGAAAAAAATGCAAATGGAAAATTAAAACATACTAATTTTAAAAATTCTGCTAGTAAAGTAATAATATTAAATCCTGCATAATATGGATAATAAATTATTGCTGCTAAAAAGCTCATTGCAGGACACATTAAACCTACAGTTGCACAAATAATAGCAGTTTGAAATATAACAGGATTTGTTTTTTTAATATCAAATACTTTTGATGCTAATTTAAATGATAATGGACTTCCCATAAAAATTGCAAGTAAATAAGCAAGAATTAATTCTACTATTATGATAGCCCATATTGGTAAATAAGTTCCAAAAGCATAAACTCCACCTTGACTATTTATTGCACCAATTACACTAGATGCTTTAGTTAATTGCATTAATGTATTGCCATTTATTACATATAAACTATAAAATACAAATGCATGTACCGTTATAATAACAGTTATAAGTGCATAAATTTTTCTTTGAAAATTTGTTGTTGGCATATACTACTCCTTTCTAAACATAAAAAAACACATATAGTCTTAAACTGTAAATCCAAAAACATCGCCGTAATCAGATTTACGTGCTTTAAGCACTACATGTGTCGTTATATGTTTTTATAATTAAATTTTACACAAAAAACATCAAAAAGTCAATTTTAATAATTTATATAATAATTGATTTTATTTAGGTATTTTTGTAATATTATTTTTATTTTCTTTTTCTAATTCTTTTAAACTTTTTTCAGGTGTGGGTAAATCTTCAGGCATAGTTCCTCCATTTTTTTCTATTACTTCCCTAATATTTTTTCCAATAGTATAATGGACATTATTAGCTTCACTTTCTTTTTTTATATTATCTTTTTTTAATTTTGATTCTGTTTGAGTAATACGAAATAAATTTGCAGCAAGTTCTTCACTACACATATTATCTAATATATCTTCTCTATACCTTAAGCCTTTTCTTTTGGCTATATCATCTGCTGTTTCTCCATTATATAAGCCTTTATAACCTGAATTATGAAATTTATCAAAGTTTTTTACTCCTGCATTTTTGGCAGCTTGGTTTAATGAATAATTCCCCTTTTTAGTTAGGTTTCTTTGATATAATCTTTTTTCATCTTCTGATAATTCAGAATATTCTTTTTCATTAATTTCTTGGCGTCTTGTTTGTACTGCAAAATATGTTTGTCCAAGCGCTACACTTTCTTTTCTAGGGTTTGCATTTTGAACAATTAAGTAACATGCATAACGAGATAAACGATAATCCTGCTGATTTCTTTTTGCACCAGAACCTATAGATACCATTTTGCCGACATCGGCAAAATGATCGGAAACTGTTATATTACTATTCCTACAAGATTCCTTTGCCTTATAGATAACACTTTCAAAATTACTCCATTTACTATATTCAAGCGCTATCATTAATTCTCTAGCATTCCAATATTCCTCTCCAAATTCATTAATATGTTTAATACTTTCAAATGTTTTTTCTGCATATTTTTTTATTTCATTCATAAAAATACCTCCTGACAAAACCATAATAATATACAAACAAATGTTTGTCAAGAAATATCTTAATAATTATTCAATTCTATAATTCATACATTTTTATTTCACAGTTTTTAAGCCCTCGATTTAAAAATTTACCATCTGAAATCCCTTCAAAATAAGCACTAAATGCTTTTGATACACCACTATGGGCAACTATTAAAACACTATTATAATCTTTAGTTTTTAGCTCATCTAAAAAATCAAAAACTCTCCTAAAAAAAATTTTTATATTTTCACTTGTTCCATATTTAATATCACTATAATAATTCCAATATTCATCTCTATTAGTAACTTCTAATGGTTGTCCACTTAAAGTTCCACAACTTCTTTCTCTTAATCTTTCATCTGTAATAATTTTATCATCATAATTTGTAAGAATATATGCTGTATGTGTTGCTCTTAATAAAGGTGAAGAAATAACAATATCAAAATGAATATTTTTTATTTTTTCTCTTAATTCTTCTGCTTGTTGTATTCCTAATTCTGTTAAATCTTCATCTTTTGTATTATACTGTCTTAAAGCATTATGTGGAACTTGTCCATGTCTTACTATATATACTTTCATATTATACTCCTTTAATATTACTAGGTATTTCTAATTTACTAAATACACTAGAAATATTTTCATTAATTACAAGATTAGCTTTTACATCATATAAAGTTTTATCATTATTTATTATAACTAAATATTTACCCTTAAATAATTTCACCAAACTACTAGCAGGTTCTACTGTTAATGAAGTTCCTGCAACTATTAACATATCAGCATTTAATATCATATCAATAGACTTTGTATATATATCATTTGGAAGCATTTCTCCATATAAAACAACACTAGGTTTAATAACTCCTCCACAACTACAT
>CANRQD010000045.1 GCA_947632685.1 uncultured Bacilli bacterium
CACATTGTCTCATATAAGTAGATTTACCTGCCATATTTGGACCAGTTATTAATAAAATATTAGTATCCTTATTCATAATAATATCATTAGATACATATTTATCTTTAATAACTTTTTCTACTACAGGATGTCTACATTCAATTAACTCTAATTCCTTTTCAGTAGTTAATTTTGGTCTTACAAATTTATTTTCATCACTTACTATAGAAAATGATTGTAACATATCTACTTCACTAATAATTTTAGATATTTCTTGAATTTTAGGAATATAGCGTTTTACTATTTCTCTAATATCCATAAATAATTTATACTCTAAGTTATTTATTTTTTCTTCTGCACCTAATATTATATTTTCTTTTTCTTTTAATTCTTTAGTTATATATCTTTCACAGTTAGCAAGAGTTTGTCTTCTTTCATAACCATATTCATCTTTAACTAAATGTTTTTGGCCTTTACTTACTTCAATATAATAACCAAATATTTTATTAAATCCTACTTTTAAAGTCTTTATACCTGTTCTTTCTTTTTCTGTCTTTTCTATATTCAAAAGAAAATCTTTTGAACCACTACTTATACTTCTTAATTCATCAAGTTCACTATTATAACCATCTTTTATAATTGAACCTTCTTTTAAAGATAATGGAGGTTCTTCATTTATAGTTTTTTCTAATAATGAGGTTACTTCCTCTAGAGTTTCAATAGTTTTATCATAATTTAATTCATTAAGTAATTTTTTTATTTTTGGAAGAGCTTTTAAACTTCTTTTTAATTGAAGCATATCTCTAGCATTTAAATTACCATAGCTTATACGAGCTGATAATCTTTCTAAGTCGTATACTTCATCTAAGGTTGTACGTAAATCATCTCTAATTATGAATTCAGTAGAAATTTTTTCTATAAAATTATATCGTCTTTCTAATTCATTTTTATCAGTAATTGGATTTTCTATTTGATTTTTTAAATAACGTGATCCCATAGCAGTTTTATTTTTATCTAAAAGCCAAAGTAAGCTATACTGTCTATCTCTTCCTCTTATAGTTTCTACAAGTTCTAGATTCTTTTTGGTATTATTATCAAATATTAGGGTTTTATTTCTTGTTACAATTTCACATTTTTTTAAATGATGTAAATCTCCTTTTTTAGTATCTATTACATAGTGTAATAAATGTTTTATTGTATTAACTAATCTAATATCTTCTATACCTTCATATATATATTTATAATCATTGCTATCATCTAAATCTTTTGTAATAGTAATTAATATTCCATAATTAACTCTTAATGTATTAATAAGTTCTCTATCGATGTTTTCATTTACTATAAGTTCTCTAAAATTACGTTTTACTATTTCTCTAATTATTTCTTCATTATCTTTTTCTAATAATTCACAATAAAATTCTCCGGTAGATATATCTGTATAGGCTATTCCTTTACAATAACCAAAATCATATATATTAGCTATATAGTTATTATTTTTACTATCTAGATTATTATCTAATCTTGTTCCTCTAGTTACTACTTGGATTACATCTCTTTTTACAGTACCTTTAGTAGTTTTAGGATCTTCTAATTGTTCTGCAATAGCTACTTTATAACCTTTTTCAATTAAAGCATCTATATAACTAGAATAAGCATGATGTGGTATTCCACACATTGGTACTTTTTCATCAAGACCAGCTGATTTTCCAGTTAAAGTAAGTTCAAGTTCACGTGATGCAGTTATAGCATCTTCAAAAAACATTTCATAAAAATCACCTAATCTATAAAATACAATACAATCTTCATATTTATCCTTTAAAATCATGTATTCTTTCATCATAGGACTTAATTTTTCTCTATCTACTGTACTTCTTTTCATACTACACTCTCCATTTATATTTTATCAAATATATAAGTATAAGTCCAATAATTAATTATGAAAAAAATGATGCATGAACATCATTTATCACTATTTCTTATATTATTTAATTAGTTGCTTATTTTTATCCATTTCACTTATTTTTATTTGTGCATTTAAATCTTGTAATTCATCTTTTGTATATAATTGTTTTACATTATTATTAACTATTAAATAGTCTGATAAATTTCCTAATATTTCTATTTGTACTGTATCAATATCAGTTATTGAGTTAATATCAATTTTATTATCTAATAAATCAACTACATTATATTGTGATGTTTTAGAACTATCATCTTGTAACTTTAAAAATAAAATATCACTATTAGATGTATCTTCATTTGTAATTTTGATTACCTTTGTATCTTTTATGTCTTCAAAATATAATTCATTGCCATTATTATATTCTTTTGAAATTGTATAATTATTTGATGTTACCGCACTTTTATCTTTTTTAGGTAAATAGGCTACAATAGGAAATGTTGAAGCTATTCCTAATATTACTGCACCTGTTGCTAAAAGACCTTTCTTTTCTTCTTTTATATATTTCTTTTTCTTTTCCCACCATACTTTTATTGATTTATTACCTTCCATATTTTCACCTCAAATCAGACTATATTATATATAAAAAGGATGATAAAGTCAACATTTATTTATATAGTTAAGTACCTCATTTATAGTATTATCAAAGTTATTAAAATCAGTATCAAACCACTTAACATTCATTTGATTATTAAAAAAAGTATATTGTCTTTTTGCATAATGTCGTGAATTCTTTTTTATTTCATTAACTACATCATCCAATTCTTTATTATTAAATAAATAATCATAAAATTCTTTATATCCAATTGCATTATTTAAAACTCTTGAATCTTTATATTTATCTTTTAGTGATTGTATTTCTACAAGTAAGTTATTTTTTAGCATTAAATCTACTCTATCATTAATTCTTTTATATAATATATCTCTAGAGGTTGTTAAACCTATAATTTTAACATTGTATAAAATATCATCTTTATAATTTGTTATTTTTTCATGATTTTCTAATTTATTTAGAGTTCTTATTAATCTTTTTCTATTATTTATATGAATATCTATATTATTATTTAATTTTTTTATTTTATTGTATATTTTTTCATTTGATAACTCATTATATTGTTCATAAGTAGTACCCTCAGTAAATTTGTAATTATATAAAGCTGCTTTAATATATAATCCAGTTCCACCTACCATAATTACTCTTTTATTTCTTTTTGTTATATCTTCCATTTTTTTTCTAGCATCTTTTTGATAATTATATACACTATAATCTTCTGTAACATCTCTAATATCTATTAAATGATGTGGAACTTCTAATTGTTCTTCTTTAGTTGGTTTAGCACTACCTATATCCAAATTTTTATATATACTTACAGAATCTGCATTTATTATTTCACCATTTAATTTTTTGGCAAGCTCAATACTTAATTTTGTTTTACCTACTGAAGTAGGACCTACTATTACTATAATATCTTTCATTAATCCATAGCTCTTTTAAATAATTTTTCTAAATCATATTTTGTATATGTTATGATAGTAGGTCTACCATGTGGGCAAGTAAATGGGTTATCACAATTTCTTAATTCTTCTAATAAATATACTTGGTCATCATAATTAATATAATCATTTGCTTTTATGCTCATTCTACAAGCTTGTGTTGCTGATATTCTCCATACAAACATATCTAAATCAAATTTATCATTATTAATCATTATATCAATAACTTTTCTAATATCTTCTTCTTCATAATCTTCTTTAATCCAATTTGGATGACTTCTAACGATTATTGTATTAGTTCCAAATTCTTCAATATTAAATCCCATATTATTTAAGATTTCGATTTTATCTTTTAAAATTAGATATTCATTACTAGGTAATTCTATTTTAATTGGTACTAATAAGTCAAAAATTATAGGATTATCTTTAGTTATCTCTTTTAATACTTTTTCATAATTTATTCTTTCTGCAGCAGCATGTTGATCTATTATATACATACCATCAGAGTTTTCTGCAATTATATATGTAGAATATACTATTCCTTTAGGAATCATTTTCTTAATTTTAACCTTTTCTTCATTATAATTTTCTGATTGTTCATTTACTTCAAAATCAAGTGTTATTTCTTGATATGTATTATCAGTTTTAGTATCATTTTCTGTACTTATGTTTTGAGTATGTGGTTTTATATTACTTACCTCATCTATTGTTACTTCATCTCGAACTGCTATATTTGGTATTAATATTAATTTTTCTAAATTAGCCTTTATTTCTTTTTCTATTAGTTTTTCCAATTCATCAAATTTTGAAAATTTTATATCCATTTTAGTAGGATGAATATTAATATCAATTAATATTGGATCGACATTTATATTTAAAACTATTATAGGAAATTTTTCTTTTGGAATATAAGTATGATAACTATCAATTATAATTTTATTTAATTTATTATTTTTTATAACACGCCCATTTACTAAAGTTGTAATTGAATTTCTATTTGATCTTGCTACCTCTGGATATGATATATAACCTGAAATATAATAATCATCATTTTCACCTGTTATTTCAATCATTTTTTTAGCAATATCGATACCATAAATATTATAAATAACTTTTAATAAATCACCATCACCAGTTGTATCTAATAATGTTTTATTATTATTGATTAATGTAAATTTGATATTCGGATATGCAAGGGCCATTTTATTTATATATTCAGTTATATTTGCCAATTCTACATATAAATTTTTTAAGTATTTTAAGCGTACAGGAGTATTATAAAATAAATCTGAGACTATTATGGTTGTACCTTCTTGTAAGTCAGAATTTTCTATTTTTAAATTTTTACCTCCAGATAGGCTTATTTTAGTACCAATAGTTCCATTTGATGTTTTAAGTTCTACATTTGATACAGCTGCAATTGAAGGTAAAGCTTCTCCCCTAAAACCTAATGATTCTATATTAAATAAATCATCTATATCTTTTAATTTTGAGGTTGCGTGTCTTGAAAAGGCAAGTTTTGCATCATCTTTATCCATACCAATTCCATTATCTGTAACTTTTATTTCTTTTACTCCTGAATCAATAAGTTCTATCTTTATCATGGAACTATTTGCATCTATACTATTTTCAACTAATTCTTTTACTACATTCATAGTTTTTTCAACTACTTCTCCAGCTGCAATTTTATTAGCTAAAACCTCATCCATTATTTTTATGTTTGACATATTATCACCTACTTCTAATGTCTAGAACTAAATTAAAATTATTATTACTTATTTTTTTCATCTGGCCATACTAAGGTATTAGTATTCGTTTTTACACCATCACATGATAATGTAACTTTATAGCTATATTTTTTAAATCCACTACTACTATTATTTGAAATATATATATATACCTCACCTGTACAATCTTTATTACCTACAGGGCTTTTAATATTGTCTAAATAGTTCATATCTTTTAAAGTTTTAATATTATAAGTATTATTTACTACACATTTATTTTCAATTACACAATTTTCTGCAGCTAAAGAAATACTTTGAGACATAATTCTATATGAATCTTCTCTAGATTCCTGCAAATAATGCGTTGTACCTACAGTACCAACTGTAGCAAGTATACCAATTATTACAATTACACCCAATAATTCAACTAGTGTAAACCCTTTTGTATTCTTTATCATAAAATCACCCACTTTAATTAGATTATACTACACATCTTTTAAATATGAAAATAGTTTTTTAGCGGTATCTTTATTTAAGATTTTTTCTAAATCCTCAATACTCGCTTCCTTTATTTTTTTTAATGATCCAAATTCTTTTAATAATTCTTTTCTTTTAACCTCACCCACACCAGGTGCAAGATCTAAAAGAGATGATAATGCTCCTTTTGCCTTTATATTTCTATGATATGTAATTGCATATCTATGAACTTCATCCTGTATTTTAGTTAAAAATAGAAACAAATTACTATTTTTATCAACTGATAATATATTATAATTTTCATCCATTATCTCGTTTGTTCTATGATTTTTATTTTTTACAAGACCAATAATTGGAATATTTAGACCTAAATCAGATATAATTTCTTTGCATATTTTTATTTGAGTTTTACCACCATCTAATACGATTAAATCTGGTTTTTCTAAATTTTCCATAAGTACTTTATAATATCTTCTATATAATACTTCTTTCATAGCCGCTAAGTCATCTTTAACATCAATTGCAAGTTTATACTTTCGATATTCATTTTTTAAAGGAAGAAAATCATTAAATACAACCATACCACCTACATAAAATGTTCCAAATAAATGAGAGTTATCAAACGATTCCATTCTTGATACTTTTTCCAAATTAAGTAATTTTTTTAATTCCTCAATAGCATTAAGCCTTAATTCATCATTTTTCTTTAAAGTTTCTTCCTCTGCATCTAATTTTTCTTTGGCATTTTCTCTTGCTAATTTCATTAATGAATAAAGTTTTCCTCGTTTTGGAATTTCAACTTTGATATCAAAATATTTACTTAATAAATTATTATCTATTTCATCTGGTACTAATAACTGTTTAGGAAGCATTGATCTTTTATCATAAAATTTAATTATATATTCAATAATTTCTTCGTCATCTAATGAATTAATAATCTCTTCATGTCTTCCTAATAAAAGACCACCTCTTATAAAAAATATCTGTATTGATAAATAATTTTTATCTTTATAATAATTAAATAAATCAAAATTATAATTATTATTTAAATCAATCTTTTGTTTATTTAAAGTTATATTTATATCATTTAGCATATCTTTTAACTCTTTAGCTTTTTCATAATTTAAACCTTCGCTAGCTTTATACATTTCATTGGTTATTTTATCTATTACGGCTTTAGAATCTCCTTTTAAAAAGTTAGTAATTTCTTTTGTCATAATATCGATTTCTTCTTTAGCTATTTGTTTTTGACAATAACCTAAACATTCATGAATATGATAATACAAACATAAGTCTTTTTTTAAGTTATTACATTTTCTCAGTGGGTAAATTCTATTTAACATTTCTACTGTTTTTCTAGCAGCATAAACATTTGGATAAGGTCCATATAAATAATTTTTATTTTTCTTTCTTTTGACATTTCGTACTACTTTTAAAATAGGATATTTTTCTTTAGTTAATTCAATATATGGATATGATTTATCATCTTTTAATAGGATATTATATTTGGGATTATATTTTTTAATTAAATTTATTTCTAATATTAGTGATTCTAATTCTGTTGATGTTACTATATATTCAAAATCGTCTATATCTTCTACAAGCATTTTAGTTTTTCCAGTAACAGTTCTAGTAAAATAGCTTCTAAGACGTCTTTGTAAATCTTTAGCTTTACCTACATATATTATAACACCATCTTTATTCTTCATTTGATAGCTACCAGGTTTATTTGGTACTAATGCTAATTTTTCTTTAAAATTTTTCATATAATCACCACTTATATTATACCTTATTTTATAGCAAAGAAAAAGAAGCTTTAAAACTCTTTATTTTCTTCTTGCTTTCATTTTCATTTTTTTATATTTCCTTGCTCCTTTAAGAGCTGTATCAAAACAAGATACTCCTACCTCTTTTTTTCTTTCTTTTTCATTTTGTTTTATCATTAATTCATTTTCTTCTTCAGTTAATGTTAGTATGATTTCAAAATATTTTTCTAAATCTTCATCAGATAATTTAGATAAATCCATTGTATTATTATCTCCTTATTACATATATTTCTGCATATTTTTCATCATTTGATTAATTTGTTTTTGATTAGGTTTTCTTCCCATTTGCATCATTAATGCCTTAATCATTTCTTCATTAATTGGAGGATTTTTCTTCATATATTTTTTCATTAAAGTTCTTGCTACTATAAAACCAATAACTAGTCCAATAACTAATCCTAATAAAATCATTAATATATCATGTAACATATTCTCATCTCCTTATATTTATTTTACTAAAATTTATATTATTATACAAGTGTTTTTATGCTATCAATAAAGAAATAATTATCTAAGGAAAAATCACATACAAATAGATTATTATCAAAATTTGATATTATTTCAAAAAAAGATGAATAATTAGTTTCAGTATAAATTTTTATATAAGTATTTTTAATAATCATCCTCGATATTTCATCTTTATATAAATCATTTATGTGATGAATATTTTCTCTTTTACAATATATTAATTTTTTATGTAATAATATAAATAAATTTCTATCTAAATCGTCTTTATTAAATAAATCTATTACTTGCTCTAAAATACTTTTTTTATATATAATATTTTCTTTTGATTTATTTATAAAGATATTTTTTAAAATATTATATAATGCATTTTGATTACTATTATATAAATTTCTAATTTCCTTTTTTATTTTAAATATATAAAAAACTTTCATATTATCACCATTTATATTGTAATAAATATGAAAGTCTTATTATGTCGTATATTATTTTAATAATTTTTCTACTTTCTCTTCTAGTGTATCAATATCAAAACCTAATTCTTTATAAACATCTTCTTTTTTACCTGATTTTCCATATGTATCTAATGTTAATAGATATTTTTTATTAAATACTAGTTCATTCCATGGCATATGTGGAGATGCTTCTATAACTATCTTTTTTATACCTACAGGTAAAATATTTTCAATATATGCTTTATCATTTTCAATAAATCTTTTAATTGAAGGCATACTTACTACTCTTATATCAAAACCTTTTATATATAATCGTTTTGCAACTTCTATGGCAAGATGAACTTCTTCACCTGAAGATATAATAATACCATCTAATTTTCTAATATTATTTTTTACTATATATCCACCTTTTTCTACCTCATTAGAATTAGTATTTTCTAATATAGGTAATTCATTTTTTGAAAGAGAAATAACTGCAGGAGAATTTTCTTTTTTCATAATTGTTTTATAAACTCCAATAACTTCATTAGCATCACATGGTCTAAATACTTCCAAATTTGGGATAACACGAAGTTGCGCTAATTGCTCTACCGGTTGATGAGTTGGGCCATCTTGTCCTAAGCTAATTGAATCATGTGTAAATATATATGTAATTGGTAATTTTAACATTGCAGCCATTCTAATAGCAGGCATCATATAATTTGAAAAGCATAAAAATGTTGATCCATAAGGTCTAAAGCCCATTAAAGCTAATCCGTTTAAGATAGCACCCATTCCATGTTCTCTAAGTCCAAAATATATATTTCTACCTTTATAATTTTTACTAGAAAATTGTTCTTCTTTTTCTATTAAAGTATTTGTTGATTTAAATAAATCTGCACTACCACCTATAATAGATTGATTTAATCTTACTAGTTCATTTAGAACCTTTCCTGAAGTTACTCTTGGAGCTTCTTTTTTATTTGCTGGTTCATCATATATTAAATCTTTAAAATCTAATTGTTTATTTTCACTCATTAAATATAATATTTCTTCTTTAATATCATCGTTTAATTTATTTAATTTTTTATTAAATTTATTCGATAAATTTTTGCATCGTTCTGTAATCATACTTTGGAAATCTTCAATTGTATCATTTGTAATGTTAAAAGCAACATTCCTTACGTTTAATTTTTGTTTAATACTCTCAATATCTTCTGCATCTAATAGATTACCATGAGCTAAATTTGTACCTTCATATTTAGAAAATTTTCCTATTTGTGTTTTTATTTCTATAATTGTAGGTTTTAAACTCTTTTTTGCCTCTTCTATAGCTTTAGAAATTGCATTATAATCTTCTCCATCTGCTACTCTTAAATAATTCCAATTGCATGATTCAAAGCGCATTTTTATATTTTCAGTAAATACTACATCTGTTTTACTATCTAATTGTGTATCATTCGAATCATATAATACAATTAATTTATTTAAACCTAAAGTTCCAGCAAGTGATGTAGCTTCATAACTAATTCCTTCTTCTAAATCACCATCACCGCAAAGAACATAAGTATTAAAATTAAATAAATCTTTAGAAAATTTATTATATTTTGCTTCTAAATGTGCTTCTGCTATGGCAATACCAACTGCAGTTGCTAAACCA
>CANRQD010000046.1 GCA_947632685.1 uncultured Bacilli bacterium
ACTGCTCATTTTCTTGAACATAAAATGTTTGAACAAGAGGATGGAATAGACCCATTTACTTTTTTCTCTGAAAGTGGCACCGGTGCTAATGCCTTTACATCATTTAATAGTACTCAATATATTTGTTATGGGACAAAAGAGCTAGAAAAAAATTTAGAATTTTTACTAAAATATGTAAATTCTCCTTATTTTACTGATGAAAATGTTGAAAAGGAAAAAGGAATTATTAAAGAAGAAATAAAAATGCAAGAAGATATACCTGAATGGGTATTAGATACTAAGTTAAGAGAAGGTCTATATCATATTCATCCAAGAAGAATTAGTATTGCTGGTAGTTGTGAAGATATAGATGGAATAACCAAAGAAGAACTATATAAATGTTATAATACATTTTATCAACCAAATAATATGTTTTTAGTAGTAGCAGGTAATTTTGATGAAAAATCTATTATGAATATTATAAAAAAATCATTAGATAGTAAAAAATGTCAAAATGCTGTTATTAAAACTAAAAGAGTAAAGGAACCATTATCTGTTTTTTCAAAAGATATTGAATTGCCGCTTAATATAAAAATACCTAAAGTTGCATTAGGATATAAAATGCAAGAAAATTCTTTTCAAACAAAAAATGAGTTTGAACTTGATTTATATCTTTATATGTTTTCAGCACTTTTATTTGGTCCATCATCTCAATTTAAAGAAAGAGTTCGTGACAAGAATTTAATGACTAATTTTTATTATGAATGGGAATCTATAAAAGGATATAAGACTTTAATAATTTTGGCAGAAACAGAAAATCCTGAATTATTCATTGCAGAGGTAGAAAAAGAATTAAAAAATATTGAAGTACTACAAGAAGATATGGAAAGAATTAAGAAAGTATGGATTTCAAATGAAGTAAAAGCAATTGATTCTATTGAAAGTACTGTAGCAAATATTATAGATGATCAAATTAAATATAATAAATTAATAGATAATAAAGTTGAGTGTATTAAAAATTTAACTAAAAAGAAATTAGACGATATAATTTTAAAAATGGATTTTAATAATCGTACTAAGGTTATATTATTACCAAATAAAATTATAACAAAGGAATCATAATCCTTTTTTTTATTATTTCTTTTCATTTATATTATTTAGTTATATAATTAATTAGTAGGTGATATAATGTTAAAAATTGAAGGAATTAGAAAAGCATATCAAGATGTAGTTGCAGTAGATAATTTATCTTTTGAGGTAGCAGATGGAGAGATATTTGGATTACTTGGAGAAAATGGTGCAGGAAAAACTACAACTTTTAGAATGATTATGGGTTTACTTGAACCTGATAAAGGTTCTATTTTACTAGATGGTAAAAAAATAGATTATTCTGTAACTGATAAAATTGGTTTTGTTACGGAAGAAAGAAGTTTACTTACTAAATTAACTGTTAAGGAGCAAATATTATATTATGGTGCTTTAAAAGGAATGAATGATATTGATATAATAAAGCAATTAGATTACTGGTTGCAGAAATTTGAAATCAAGAGCTATGAAAATAAAAAAATAAAAGAACTAAGCAAAGGTAATCAACAAAAAGTACAATTTATATCTGCAATTATTAATAAACCAAAATTGCTTATATTAGATGAACCATTTACAGGACTTGATCCAATAAATGTTAAAATGTTAAAAGAAGCCATATATGATTTAAAGAAAAATGGTACCTCAATAATATTTTCATCACATCAAATGGAATATATAGAGGAGTTTTGTGAAAAATTAGTTATTTTAGTAAAAGGTAAATCAATACTAGATGGTTATTTAGATGACATAAAAAATTCATATGGAATCAAAAAAATATTATTAAATGTATTGAATTATGATATTTCAAATTTGCAAAAAATAAAAGGTGTAAAATCTATTAATAAAAAGAATGATTATTATGAAATTGATATTGATAATGAACGTGCTATCGATTTAATATTTAAGGAAATAAAAAAATACAAAGTAATAAAGTTTGATGCAGTTAAACCAACTTTAAGTGATATTTTTATAGAAAAAGTAGGTGGCTATCATGAATAAAAAACTATTGTTTTTAACTAAAAATAGTTTATTAAAGAGAATAAAATCAAAATGGTTTATAGTAATTAATATTTTTATATTATTAATTATAATAGGACTTATTAATATTGATAGTATTATTAATTTTTTTGGTGGAGATTTTTCTAATAAATTAGAATTAGTTGTTATAGATAAAACGAATAATGTATATGATATATTTAAAACTAATATTAATAACTCTAAAGATATACTTGGTAATGATGTATCTATTGAGGTAAAAAAAACTAATGAAAGTGAAAAGTCTTTGAAAAAAAAGCTTGATGATAAAATTTTAATTGTATTTAATTCATCTCCTACAGAATATTTGGAAGCTAAAGTTATTAGTAATGAAAAGATAGATGCTTTGGATTATCAGCTTATAACGACATCATTATCAACTACTAAGTATAATTATGGATTGATTAATTCAAATATTAATGTAGAAGAGTTGAATAAAATATCTAGTGAAATTAAAATAGATAGAGTAATTCTTGATAAAGAATCTATTGATGATGATATGAATACCATAATTGGAAGTGTTCTTCCTACTATAATTTTACCATTCTTTATGCTTGTTATATTTTTAGTTCAAATGATAGGTTCAGAAATATATGAAGAAAAATCATCACGAAGTATGGAAATAATTATATCTAATGTTAGTCCTAAAATGCATTTTATATCAAAGATTATTTCATCTAATATATTTGCAATTATACAAGGATTATTATTGATATGCTATTTTATATTGGGTATGCTATTAAAAAATAATATAGATACATCAAATACTTCAGAAATTACATCATTTGTAACATCTATTTGGACTACATTAAAAACTAATGGTTTTATAGATAAATTATATTATATAATACCATTTACATTAATACTATTGTTATTAAGTTTCTTTGCTTATTCATTAGTAGCTGGAATACTTGCTTCTATGGTTGTTAATATGGAAGATTATCAACAAATTCAAACACCTATTATGTTAATTTCTGTATTTTCTTATTATCTTGCTATAATGGCAGGGGTATTTAATGGTTCTACTTTTATAAAAATTCTATCGTATATTCCATTTATATCTTGTTTACTTTCACCGGCATTATTAGTTATAGGTCAAGTTAATATTATTGATGTATTAATATCAATTGCTATTTTACTAATATTTAATATAGTTGTATTTAAAAATGGAATTAATATATATAAAAGGGGAATTTTAAATTATTCTAATGAAAAAGTATGGACTAAATTCAAAAAAATTATAAGGAATAAAAGTTAATAATGTTTTCAGAAAATAGTATTTGGAATAGTCAAAAATATAATAAATTAATTGAATATTTAAATAGTAACATTGATAATGATTATAAAGAGTTTAACCAAAAATTAATTTTTACTAAATATAAAATACTTGGTATTAGGGTACCTATACTTAGAAAAATAGCTAAAAAAATAAGTCATACTGATATCATAAGTTTTCTAGATATAGTAAAAAATGATAGTTATGAAGAAGTATTGTTAGAAGGAATAGTAATTTCTTACATAAAAGATTTTGATGTTTCTATAAAATATTTTAATAAATTTATAAGAAAAATAGATAATTGGGCTTTATGTGATATAGCAGTATCTAGTATGAAAATTGTAAATAATTATAAAGATAAATATTTTTTACAAATAAAAAATTTTTTACAAGCTAAAGATGAATTTATAGTAAGAGTAGGTATAGTATTATTACTTAATTATTATATAGATCTTAATTATTTGGATATAATATTTTTACTTATTGATAATATAAATAGGGAAGATTATTATATTAATATAGCAATAGCGTGGCTTGTTAGTATTTGTTTTATAAAGTATAGAGATAAAACATATAAATATTTAAAACATAATAATCTAAATAAATTTACTTATAATAAATCAATTCAAAAAATAATAGAATCTTATAGAGTTAGTAAAGAAGATAAAGAATTATTACGAAAAATGAAAAAATAAAAGGCGATAAACTCGTCTTTTTTATTGATATAATTCTTGTTTTAAAGTATCTAAATTTTCATGCATTAATGTTATATAATCTTTTCCATCTGTTCTATCACTATCGGTTATATTATCTATTTTATTAAATTCTAATATTTTTATATTTTGATGTTGGTTAATAATTTTTTCTGCAGTATCGTTTGTTTTATTATTTTTAAATTTAAATATATAATTTATGGAACCATTATTAATCAATTTATTTATTTCTGCAATATCTTTATCAGTTGATTCACTATCTAGACATATAACTTGAAGGCCAAAATTCTCTAAAAATTTAAGTGAAGAATCTGCAACTACAATAATTTTATCATTTGTATTTTCTACTGCTAATCTATATTCAGAATCTAACTCTGATAAATCTATTTTTAATTTATTATATGCTTTATCTATTTCTTTAGTTAGGTAAGTACTAGTTACATATTCTTTTAAACCAAGTCTTACGTTTTGAGCCATCATTAATAGGGATGATGGATTAAGCCATAATTCTTCATTTGAATATTCAGTTTCTAATACATATGATGTATCTATTATTTTTAAGTCCTTATTGATATCAAGTAAGTCAACAGCTAATTCTCTTTCATTTTTTACTAAACCTGTATATATAAATAACCCCATAGCGCTATAATTATTTTTTTGTTTCTTAGTTACTTTATAATCACTTATTATGACATCATCGGGATAGACTCTATTTATAGTTGAATGATTTCCATACAATTTATTTATTATATATTCGTTTGGATAATTTGTTACTGCAATATCAATATCGTCCATATTATCTTGTTTACAACCTGTAGTAGTTAATGATATACCTAAAATCATCATTAATAATAAAAATATTTTCTTTTTCATCACTTTATCTCCTTTTTACTCTTACTTTCACTGGATCGTATCCGTATGTTCCTAAAGGATTACACCTTAATATTCTTTTTATTCCCAAATAAGTTCCTTTTGCTGTACCATATTCATTAATAGCGTCTATCATATAGTTAGAACAAGTTGGAATATGACGACAAGTATTATGCCAGGGACCAGGAATATGCTGATATATTCTTATAAAAAATATAATTATTTTTTTCATATCATCACCATATACCAATTTTACTATAAAAGTTAGAAAATATCAATTATTATTAATTTATAAAAATGTACATATAAAATTATTTATATAGGGTAGTTAAATTATTCTTTAATTTTATAAGTTTTTTCTTTTTAAATTTTTTATCTTCAAATTTTATTTTTTTATTTAGATCATTTTCTATAGTTAAATATGAATTTGTAATATTAATGTTATTTTTTTCTTTGCTATAATTTTGTTTAATTTCTTTAGTTTCTTTAGATAAATTAATTAATTTTTTAATATTTGATACTGATATGTAAATTATTCCTATTTCAAATAAAGTTAAAGTAACTGCAGGTAGATTTTCTTTATTGATATTATAAATACAAATTGGTGTATTTACTAAAAGTGTTATACTACCTATATAAATATTTTTGATAAAATCAGTTTTTATATTATTATAATCATTTAATTTATTATTTAATTCTAGATTTTTATATTTCATAATTTTTCTCCTTAAACATTTAATTATATGAAATTTATTTTAATCTATACTAAAATTGTTATTTTTGTTATAATATTTTTGGTGATTATATGGAAGAATTATATAAAAAACTTAATATTCATCCAAAAGATGAAAAATTATATAATACAGCAGTTTCTCATTCTTCTTATGCTAATGAGCATAAAGCTCGTAAAGATTATGAAAGATTAGAGTTTTTAGGTGATGCAGTTTTGGATTTAGTAGTTGCAGATTATTTATATTCTAATCATGATGAAACAGAAGGGGAAATGACTAAAGTACGTGCAAGTTATGTATGTGAAAATGCTTTATATGAATATAGTATGAATTTAGAATTATATAAATATATTAAAGTTGGTCATGGAGAAGAAAAAGAAGGAGGTAAATATAAAAAGGCAATTTTATCTGATATATTTGAAGCTATAATAGGGGCAATATATTTAGATTTAGGTTATGCAACTGCAAGGCGTGTTGCTTTAAATATAATTGTACCTTATATAGAAAATCCTAAAATAGTATTCTTTAGTGATTATAAATCTTCTCTTCAAGAATTTGTACAAACAGAACAAAAATCATTATCATATGATTTAGTAAAAGAAGAAGGTCCTGCTCATGATAAAACATTTACAGTAGAAGTTAGAGTTGATAATATCGTTTATGGAATGGGAGTAGCAGGTAGTAAAAAAGAAGCAGAACAAAATGCTGCGAAAGAGGCATTATCTAAGTTAGCAAAATAGTGTTGTTTTAAAGAAATAGAAGCTAAAATATTAAAAGATTATCTTTTAGAAGATAAAAGTTTGCTATAATAAAAAAATTTAAGGAGAAAAAATATGGAAAATGTAAATATAAAAAAAATAAGAGTAGTATTAATTGAAGAATTAAAAAAATATAAAGAAAGTGGATTAAAAGATTATATAACTCTAGATATAGATAAAGAAATATTACACGATATACTTTTTGAAGGTAATTGTTTTGCTCTACCAGATAATTTATGGAAATTAATAGATTTAAGTAATGTATCATTTGATGGTGTATATGTTTGGGGAGCAGATTTTACAGGAAGTAAAGGTGTGGTAATAAATCCTCAAACAGTATGGAATAAAAGTTTAAAAAGAACAAAATTAGCAGGTGTAGAAATAAAAGGTTCATTCAAAGGTGTTTGTGTTGAGGAAACAGACTTTACAGGAAGTAAAGGAGCAGTAATAAATCCACAAATAATAAAGCATAAAAGTTTAAAAGGAACAAAATTAACAGATGTAAAAATAGAAGGCTCATTCGATGGTGTATATGTTGTGAAAACAGATTTCACAGGAAGTAGTGGAGCAGTAATAGATCCCGAAGAATTGAGTGATAAAAGTTTAGAAGAAACCAAATTAACAGATGTAAAAATAGAAGGTTCCTTCGATGATGTTATTGTTAGAGAAACAGATTTCACAGGAAGTAGTGGAGCAGTAATAAATCCACAAGAATTATATTTGAAAAATCTATATGGAACCAAATTAACAGATGTAAAAATAAAAGGTTCATTCAAAGGTGTTGGTGTTAAGAAAACAGATTTTACAGGAAGTAGAGGAGCAAAAATGGATATAGATACAGCAGAAAATGCAAAAAAATCAGGAGCTAATTTAACGGATGTAAAAATAATAGACCCAAAAAAAGATATAACTAAAGAGGTAGAAGATAAAATTGTAAAAATATTTCAAAAAAAATTAAAATAAATAATTGACCTAACAATAGGTCTTTTCCATCATATAGAAATTATTGTAAAAAAAGTAAAGAAACACTTTAAGGAGAGAAAGATTTATGGAAAAGAAAAATATTGAATTAAAAGGATTATTAATTGAAGAATTAATGAAATATAGAAAAAGTGGTGCAAAAGATTATATAAAATTAGATATTGATAAAGAAATATTACAAGATATACTTTTTGATTATGATAGTATCGATATACCAAATGATTTATGGAAATTGTTAGATTTAAGTAATGTATCATTTGATGGTATTAATGTTAGTTATGTGGATTTTACTGGAAGCAAAGGAGTAGTTATAGATCCACAAAAAATAAAAAATAAGGATTTAAGCAATGCAACATTATCAGGTGTAGAAATAAAAGGGTCATTTGATAATGTTAATGTTTATAAAACGAATTTTACAGGAAGTAAAGGAGCAGTAATAGATCCACAAAAAGTATACGCTAAAACATTACATGGTACCAAATTATCAGGTGTAGAAATAAATGGCTCATTTGATGGTGTTATTGTTACTGAAGTAGATTTCACAGGAAATAAAGGAGCAGTAATAGATCCACAAAAAGTATACGCTAAAAATTTATATGCAACCAAATTATCAGGTGTAGAAATAAAAGGTACATTTGATGATGTTATTGTTAATAAAACAAATTTCACAGGAAGTAAAGGAGCAGTCATTGATCCACAAAAAATACGCTGTAAATCACTATTTGAAACCAAATTATCAGGGGTGGAAATAAAAGGTTCATTCGATAATGTTAATGTTTTGAACACAGATTTTACAGGAAGTAAAGGGGCAGTTATAGATCCACAAAAGGTATACGGTAAAAGTTTAGGTTGTACCAAATTAGCAAATGTAGAAATAAACGGATCATTTGATAATGTTTATATTTTTGGAACAAATTTTACAGGAAGTAAAGGAGCAGTCATAGACCCACAAAAAGTAGACGCTAAAATATTAGAATGTACCAAATTAGCAGGCGTGGAAATAAAGGGTTCATTTGATGACGCTCTTGTAAGTGGGGCAGATTTCACAGGAAGCAAAGGAGCGGTAATAGATCCACAAAAAATAGGACGTAAATTATTAAATTACGCCAAATTAACAAATGTAGAAATAAAAGGTTCATTCGATGATGTTCATGTTTATAAAACAGATTTTACAGGAAGTAGCGGAGCAAAAATGGATATAGATACAGCAACAAAAGCAGAAAAATTGGGAGCTATTTTAAAAGATGTAGAAATAAAGGTTGATGATGCTGTTAAAAAAGCAATAGTAAAATCATTTCAAAAACATTTAAAATAAATAATTGACCTAACAATAGGTCTTTTTTTATGATGTATTGCAAAATAATAAAAATATGCTATAATAAAAAACAATTTAAGGAGAGAAAGATTTATGGAAAAGAAAAATATAGCATTAAGAAAATTATTAATTGAAGAATTAAGAAAATATAAAGAAAGTGGTGCAAAAGATTATATAAAATTAGATATAGATAAAGAAATATTACAAGATATACTTTTTGAAGGAGATAGTTTTGCTATATCAGATAATTTATGGAAATTATTAAATTTAAGTAATGTATCATTTGATGGTATTAAAGTTAAATATATAGATTTTACAGGAAGTAAGGGAGTAGTCATAAATCCTCAAAAGATAAAAGATAAGGATTTAACAATGACCAAATTAACAGGTGTAAAAATAGAAGGTTCATTTGATGATGTTAATGTAAAAAAAGCAGATTTCACAGGAAGTAAAGGAGCAGTAATAGATCCACAAAAAGTACGCGGTAAAACGTTGTATGACACAAAATTAGCAGATGTAGAAATAAAAGGTTCGTTTAAGAATGTCGTAGTTTCTTGTTCAGATTTTACGGGAAGTAAGGGAGCAGTCATAAATCCTCAAGAGTTAGCAAATAAAGATTTAAGTGAAACAAAATTAACAGATGCAGAAATAAAAGGTACATTTGATGATGTTTGTGTTGAGGAAGCAGATTTCACAGGAAGTATAGGAGCGGTAATAAATCCACAAAAAGTAAACAATAAAAGTTTATTTGCAACAAAATTAGCAGATGTGGAAATAAAAGGTACATTTGATAATGTTTGTGTTCGTAAAACAGATTTCACAGGAAGTAAAGGAGCAGTAATAGATCCACAAAAAGTAAACAATAAAAATTTATATGCAACAAAATTAGCAGATGTAGAAATAAAAGGTACATTTGATGATGTTTGTATTGAGGAAGCAGATTTTACAGGAAGTAAAGGAGCGGTAATAAATCCACAAAGAGTATACAATAAAAAGTTATGTGGCACAAGATTTGCAGATGCACAAATAGAAATTTCATTTGATGATTGTTCTTTTGTTGAAAATGCAGACTTTTCATCAATTAAAGGAATAGTAATAAATCATAGTACTATAGACACAAAAGTTAAAGAAACAATAGTAAAATCATTTCAAAAAAAATTAAAATAAATAATTGACCTAACAATAGGTCTTTTTTTATTTATAAGGAATTTTCTCCTTATAAAGAACGATATAAAAAAATAAAGGAGTGACATTTAAGTCACTCCAAAACAATT
>CANRQD010000047.1 GCA_947632685.1 uncultured Bacilli bacterium
TGCATTACTTGTTGTTGATGCATCTCAAGGAATTGAAGCTCAAACCCTAGCTAATCTATATTTAGCACTTGATAATGGATTAAAAGTTATTCCTGTTATTAACAAAATAGATTTGCCTAATGCTGATATAGATAAAGTTAAAAAAGAATTAGAAAATATAGGGTTTTCTCAAAATGAAATTATTTTAACTAGTGCTAAAACTGGTGTTGGAATTGATGATTTACTAAAATCAATTGTTACTAATATACCTTCACCAAATGGAAATTTAAATTCACCATTACGTGCCTTAATATTTGATAGTGTTTTTGATTCATATCGTGGTGTTATTACAAGTATTAGGGTAGTTGATGGATCAATAAAAGTAGGAGATACTATTTTGATGATGGAAACAGGAGCAACGTATGAAGTTATAGGATTAAGTATTAATACACCGAAAGAATTGAATGTTAAATCATTAGTATCTGGAGAAGTTGGCTATCTATATGCATCAATTAAAAGTATAGAAGATGTAAAAGTAGGTGATACAATTACTTTAAAAGATAATCCTGCATCCTCTATGCTACCAGGATATAAAGAAATGAAACCAATGGTATATTGTGGGTTATATCCAATAGAATCTAATAAATTTGAAGATTTACGTGAAGCTTTAGAAAAATTAAAATTAAATGATGCATCTTTGTCTTTTGAACCAGAAACTTCTAAAGCTTTAGGTTTTGGATTTAGATGTGGTTTTTTAGGACTTTTACATATGGAAATTATTGAGGAAAGAATTGAAAGAGAGTTTAACATTGAATTAATTGCAACATCACCTTCAGTAGTATATGAAATATTACTTACAGATAAAACTAAATTAGTAGTCGATTCTCCAGTAAAAATGCCAGATCGTGGTATTATTTCAAAAACGTATGAGCCTTATGTTAAAACAAGTATTTTTTCACCTAAAGAGTATATTGGTCCAATAATGGAACTATGCCAAGATAGAAGAGGGAAATTTATTAACATGGATTATTTAGATTCAACCAGAGTTACAATTTACTATGAAATACCATTATCTGAGATTGTATATGATTTCTTTGATAAATTAAAATCATATTCAAAAGGTTATGCTTCATTTGATTATGAATTTATTGGATATAAAGAGAGTAATTTAGTAAAAATGGATATTTTGTTAAATGGAGAAATTGTAGATGCGTTATCTGTTATTGTTCATAAAGATTTTGCATATAAACGAGGGAAGATAGTTGTAGAAAAATTAAAAGAAATAATACCAAGACAACTATTTGAAGTTCCTATTCAAGCTGCAATTGGAAATCATGTAATAGCTCGTGAAACTATAAAAGCTATGAGAAAAAATGTACTTGCTAAATGCTATGGTGGAGATATTACTCGTAAGAAAAAATTGTTAGAGAAACAAAAAGCTGGTAAAAAACGAATGAAGCAAATTGGAAGTGTTGAAGTACCACAAGAAGCATTTTTATCTATACTTTCTACAAGTGAAAAATAATATTTTAGGTGATAATATGATAAAAAGTTGCTATATACATATACCATTTTGTGATAATATTTGTTCATACTGTGATTTTTGTAAATTGTTTTATAATGAAAAAATAGTAGATAATTATTTATTACATTTAGAAAAAGAAATAAAAAATATTTATAAAAATGATTTATTAGATACAATTTATATTGGAGGAGGAACACCTTCTTCTTTAAATCTAAAGCAGTTAGATAAATTATTTAATATACTAAGTATATTAAGAAAATCTGATAATATAGAATATACAATAGAATGTAATTTCGATAATATATCTATAGAAAAATTAAAATTATTTAAAAAATATGGTATTAATAGACTTAGTTTTGGATTGGAATCAACTATAAAAAATAATTTAGATGTTTTAGATAGAAAAATATCTAAAACAAATGTAAAAAAAGTTATAAAAGAATGTAGAACGTTAGGATTTAATAATATTAATATTGATTTAATTTATGCAATACCAAATGAAACTATAAAAGATTTAGAAAATGATTTAGATTTTGTTTTATCCTTAAATGTTGAACATATATCTACATATTCACTTATAATAGAAGAACATACTAAATTATTTATTAATAATGTAAAATATATATCAGAAGAATTAGATTATAAAATGTATAAATTAATATGTGATAAATTAAGTAATTATAATCACTATGAAATAAGTAATTTTGCTAAAAATGGTTATTATTCTAGACACAATATGTGCTATTGGAGGAATAATAATTATTATGGGTTTGGTTTAGGTGCATCTTCATATATTTTAAATAGGCGTATCAATAATACCAGGAGTATAACTAAATATTTAGCTGATAAATATATTTTAGATTATGAAAAACTCAATAAATCTGATATAATTAGTTATGAAATGATTCTAGGCTTAAGACTTATTGAAGGTATTAATAAAAAATCATTTTTAAAAAAATATAATAAAGATATTTATAAATTATTTAATATAAAAAAGCTAATTAATGATGGATTACTTATTGATAATGGAACAAATATATATATTCCATTAGATAAAGTATATATAAGTAATGAAATACTAATTAATTTTATAAAGGAGTAGTGTAGTATGAATAATGAAGAATATTTTATAAAAGAACTTGAATATATAAAGGATAAGAGAGTTAAGGAATCATTGATTTATATGATTAATAAGTTACCTGATTATTTTTTTATAGTACCTGCATCATCAACAGGTAAATATCATCCTGAATATGCCCAAGGAGAAGGTGGTCTCCTTCGTCATACGAAAGCAGCAGTTAGAATTGCTTATGAATTATTAAGTGATCCTGCAATAGGTAATAAATATACTGATATTGAAAAAGATTTAATGCTTATGGGACTTTTATTGCATGATGGATTAAAACATGGTAAGGAAGAATCAAAATATACAAAATTTGATCATCCTATTTTAATGGCTAATTATATTGAAGAAGAAAAAAATAATTTAGCTATTAATGATAGTGAGGTAGAGTTAGTTGAATCAGTTATAAAAACACATATGGGTCCTTGGACTACTGATTATGAAGGTAATGAAATATTAGAAAAACCAAAGACAAAATATCAAAATTTTGTTCATATGTGTGATTATTTGGCAAGTAAAAAATGTATAATATTACCATTTGATGAAGATGATAATATTAGTGTCTAAATTTGTAAAAATATAATACTTCTATTGTATATTTATGTAATTTTTGATACTCTATATATTAGTATAGGTAGGTGTTTATATGAATAACAATAAAAAGAATATTGAAACTAAAAATCAAATTGTTTTTTCTTTAATAGGTGTATTTATATTAATATTGGCTGTATTTGGTATATCATATGCTGTATGGAATTATAGTGCTGAAGGTAAAAAAGAAAATGTAATAAAAACAGGGAGTGTTTTATTTTCTTATAAAGAGAATGAAGATAGATATATTAATCTTGAAAATGCTGAACCAATATCAGATTCAGAGGGTATAGAATTAGATGATGAAAATAGTGTGTTTGAATTTAATGTTTCTGCTAAACAAAAAGGTCTAGCTGGAATTACTTATTATATTTATGCAGAACCAGATGAGGATAATACTTTATCCGGTGATTTTGTGAAGCTTTATTTGACTGATAAAGATGATAAATCTGTTGATTATTATACTGATGAAGAAATACCAGTATATAATAAGTTAGGTGACTATTATTGTGGTGATGATAAAAAATGTAAACTTATTTATAAATCAGATTTTAAAACAGAAGATTTTAGTGATGATTACAAATTAAGAATATGGTTAAGTTCTGAATATAGTGATAATGAGAGTCAAAAAAACTTTGCTTTTAAAGTAAACGTTAAAGGTGATGCTTAAAATATGAAAGGTAAAATAATAGTAATCGAAGGTACGGATTGTTCTGGTAAAGAAACACAATCAAAACTATTGAAAGAAAAACTGGAATCAATGGGAAAAAAAGTAATCAGATTTTATTTTCCATATTATGAAAGTCCAACTGGAAAAATTATTGGAGGACCATATTTAGGTAAAAAAGAAATATGTGAATCATATTTTTCAGAGAAATCTTCTAAGATTGATCCATATGTATCTTGTCTATATTATGCTGCTGATAGAAAATATAATATGGATAATGTAATTTCTAAATATATTAATGATGGTTATATAGTTATATTGGATAGATATACTACTTCAAATATGGCACATCAAGGTGGTAAAATATTTGATAAAGATGAACGATTTAATATGTATCAATGGATAGATAAATTAGAATACTGGTTATTAAAACTTCCTAAACCTGATATTACTATTTTTCTTCATATGCCTTTTGAATATTCTAATAAACTGATGGAAAATAGAACTTATATTGACGATAATGAAAAAGATGAAAAATTTTTAAAAAATTCTGAAGAGGCATATATTGAATTATCTCAACTTTATAATTGGGATACAATTGAATGTGTAATTGACAATAATATAAAAACTATAGAAGAAATTAATAATGATATAATGACTATATTAAAGGAAAAAATTGAATTATAAAGATAAAAAACTAAGAAATTGAATCTTAGTTTTTTCTAATAATTTTAATATTATTTAATATTTGTAGAACTTACAATCATAGGTGCTTCAGTGTATTCAAAATTTTGATTAGTTGGATTTGAATCATTAGATAATTCTCCATATTTTATATTAGTAGCACTATTGTTTAAAGGTTGATTTTCAAGATTTGCTGTTTCTATAGTAGAATCATTAGTAGAATTTTCATTTAATAATTCACCATATTTTATTTCTTTATCATTATCATTATTATTATTATTATTATTATTATTATTATTATTATATGAATTTTCAGTTTCTATTTTAGGAAATGATATTTCATTTCCTAATTCAGGTGAAGAAATGTTATTACTATTTATTACTGTAGGATTACTAATACTAGTTAAATTTTGATTTTGGTAAAAATTATTTTCATCATTATTAGTTTGTGGTTCATAATTAACTGGAATATGAGGTATTTCTATTATTACGTCATTATGGCTAACATTATCATTTTTTGTACTACTTAAAATTGATTTAGGTGACTCATTAACTATATTAGATGCTGTTAGGCCAACATTATTTTCTTTTTCAATATTATTAGAAATATTTTGTGGTGTTTGTACAGTAGCAGCAGTTTTTTCTTTGTCTGACTCAGAATTATTAGTTTCTTCTTTTTCAGTTGCTTGTTTGTTAAAGTTTATTCCATAATTTTCAGTACTATCTGAATCTATTTCTATAATTCTATATATTTCATCAAATGATGTTTCACCAGATAAAACTTTTAAAAGTCCATCTTGAAGCATTGTAATTACATCTGATTTATAAACTAATTCACGTCTTTGCTCTTTCGTTAAATTTTCATTGTTTAAAGCATCTTTTATTTGATCATCTATTTCTAATACTTCTTGGATTGCAATTCGACCTCTATAACCTTTATGACAATCATCACAACCATTTTTATTTGCTGTGTATAATTCATCTACATCTTTATTTAGTACAGATTTAAATATTTTTTTCTCATAGGGAGTTGCTTCTTCTTTTATTCGACATTTAGTACATAGTTTTTTTGCTAATCTTTGAGATATTATACCAGTTAAGGCACTTGATAATAAATATCTTTCTACATCCATATCTAGCAATCTCTCTATAGTTGATAGTGAATTATTTGTATGGATTGTTGATAAAACTAAATGTCCTGTAATTGATGCACGAACAGCTATTTTTGCAGTTTCAGAGTCACGAATTTCTCCAATTAATATTATATTTGGGTCTTGTCTTAAAATAGATCTCAAAACTGCAGCAAAATTAAGACCAATTTCACTATTTACTTGTACTTGATTAAGTCCTTCAATATTCATTTCTATTGGATCTTCTACAGTAATAATATTGGTTTCAGTTTTATTTAATTCTTGCAATATAGAATATGTAGTAGTACTTTTACCACTACCAGTTGCACCTGTAACTAAAATGATACCATTAGGTACTGAAATCATTCTTTTTAATTTTTTAAAATTTTTTGGATTAAATCCTAAAGTTTCTAATCCCTCTAAACTTCTAGAATAATCTAAGATACGGATAACTATTTTTTCACCTAAATTTGTAGGAAGTGAAGAAACACGCATATCTAGATATAATTTACCAAAAGTTCCCTTTATTGCGCCATCTTGTGGGAGACGTGATTCTGTAATGTTCATATTTGATAGTAATTTTAATCTTGTTGTTAAATTTCTTTCGTATTCTTTTGGTATTAGTGTATAATCTTGTAGATCACCATCAATTCTAATTCGTACCATAAGACCATTTTCTCTTGGGTCAAAATGGATATCTGATGCACCACTTTTGGCTGAATACATTATAATATAATCTGCAATTTGGGTAATTGGCGTCTTTTTATAATCAAACGTAACCATAATTTCAACCCCTTTTTGTTTACTTTCTTATGGTATTTTATCTTATTTTATTATATAATAATTTTAAGATAATATCAAGAATAGGAGTATAAAATATGAAAAAAATTAATACTAAAGGATTTGCTTTGGTTGAAACATTGATTGTATCAGCATTTGTTGTTAGCATATTCACAATTATGTATACTAATTTTTATCCTATAATGGGTGAATATGAAAAAAGAGAAAACTATGATGATATTGGACTTTTATATAGTTCTAATTTATTTAAGGGTTTAATAGAAAAAAATAAAAGCTATTCTAATATGAATCAAAAAATAAATTCCGTAATAAGAAGTACTTCCCCTTTAGCATATGTTGAATTAACTCAAACTGATTTTAATCCTAGTGATTATACATCAGGTAATAATTCTTCTAGAGATTGTTTTAATGTTTTAGTTAAAAATGCAGAAGTTGACACTATTTATTTAACATCATATAAAATTAGTATTTTAAAAAATGCAAATTTAGATGTTCAGACAAAAGATTATATTAATTCATTACCAAACTATTCAAATAGTAATCCTGGTAGCTTAGGTTGTAGAATTATTGTTAAATATAAATCTGAAGGTAATAGAGAAAGTAATAAAAATAAAGATAATGATTATAGATATTCAACGATTGGAGTTGGTTGTAATTGAAAAAATTAAATAATCGTGGTTTAACTGTAGTTGAAGTAATTATATGCTTTTCAATAACAGCGGTTATAGTTGTTTCATTATTTAAAATAATTGCTAATTATAATGACAAGCAGTATATAGAATCAAATAAAAATCAAGTTATTACTTATAAAAACATAGTTACGAAAACAATTCAGTCTGATATCATAAATAATAAAGGTATAAGTACTTTAAATAGTAATATTAATGATAATTATGATTCTATGTATAATAGTGGAATAATTAGTATAGGATTTAATTATACTAATGGTAAAAGTGCTAGTATAGAAATTAATGTTAAAGAAGGACAAGAATATATTTATTTTGTTAATTCAAATAATGAAAAAGAAAAATTCCCTTTAAGCGATATTGGGAATGGGGTTGTTTTTAATGAACCAAAAATCGATTATGATCTTGATAATGCTTTATTAAATATATATGTTGGTATAAATCATCCTGATTTAGGTGATAAATATTCAGTATTGGATATGGTTTTACCTTTAACCTCAAAGTGGAACAAAGTTTATTAGATTAGATAAATTAAATAAAATATAATAACTGATAATCCTACTTGTGATATTCTTCCTAATAAAAAGTTTTTATATTTTATTTTTGTTTTTTCTATTATATTTAACACTTGCATATGTATATTTATTCCACCAAAACCTATAAATGTTAAAATTAGAATGGCTTTAAATAATTCATTATCTATTAAATTTAAGGTATTTACTCCTTTAGTAATATCAAAAAATCCATTTATTAATATATTTTGAATCGGTGATAAATCAATATACGTTGTAATTAATCCTGATATAATAAAGAAAAAACAGGTATTACCTAATATTATTGATAATAATTTTAGAGAAGATATAATTGAGTTAGATAAAATATTTGAAAAACTATCTGTAATTTTTAGCTCAATACTAGTTGTCTTTTCTTTTTCTTTTGGTCTTATAATAATACCTATAATTATATTTGAAACTATATGTGCAATTAAAATCATATAAGTAATTTTTATATTAGTAAATAATTTACTACTAATAGCTATAACAAATAAAGGATTAGAAAAATGTGTAAATGTAATTAAATAATTTGCCTGATTAAGATTTAAAATATTTTTATTATATAATTCAGTTATATATTTAGAACCACTAGGAAATCCTGATAATATACTCATTATTATTACAAAATTAGATGAATTAGAAGTATGAAATAAAAAATTAGTTATTTTTGAAAAATATTTATTTAAAGTTTCACAAAAATTGTAATTTATTAGGATATTACTTATTAAAAAAAATGGAAAAATAGAAGGAAATAGAACATATATAAAAGTATTTACTGCAGAATTAACTTCATTTAAAATTAATTTAGAATTAAATATTAATGACAAGAATACGACAAATATTATTATTTGTATGAACTTATTTTTCATAAATCACCAACTTTTTGATATAATTAATTATAAGGACTGATTATATGCTTAATAATGTTTATGAAAAAATAAAAAAATTTATTAAAGAAAATTACAAGAGTTTAATTTTTTTCTTAATTTTATATGGTATTTTTTTATGGCCTCTTAATTATTATATTATAGTTGGAGGTGGAATATCAGAAGTAGGAAATAGAATAGAAATAGAAGATTCTTATAACTCAAAGGGTAGTTTTAATTTAGCTTATGTTAGTGAAATAAAAGGTACTGTAGGTACATATTTATTAAGTTATATTATGCCTGATTGGAAAAGAGTTAAGATGAGTGATTATACATATGATAATGAAGAAGATAAAAATGATGTAGAATTTAGAGGACAAATTGATTTATTAAATTCATATGATTTTGCTATTAAAAATGCATATATAAAAGCAGGAAAAAGTTATAAAGTATCTGATACTGATATATATGTATATTTAGTAGATAATAAAAATAATAGTGAATTTAAAGTAGGAGATAAAATATTAGAAGCAGATGGTAAAAAAATTAATAGTGTTTCAGATTATTCAGAAATTGTAAATAGTCATAATGTTTCTGATACTATTGATATATTAATAGAAAGAAATAAAAAGAAAAAAAATATAAAAAATTCAATATATAAAAGTAAAGATAGAAAAATTACAGGTATTTATATTAGTTCTATTAATACATATAAAACTGATCCTAAAATAGATATAAAATTTAGAAAAAGTGAATCTGGTTCTAGTGGTGGTCTTATTGAAACTCTTGATATATATAATAAATTAGTAAAAGAAGATATTACAAAAGGTAGAAAAATTGCAGGTACAGGAGAAATTGATTCTTCTGGTAATGTATTACCTATTGGTGAGGTTAAATATAAATTATTAGGTGCAGTAAAAGAAGATGCAGATATATTTATAGTTCCTAAAGGAGAAAATTATGAAACATGTTTAAAAGTAAAAAAAGAGAAAAAATTAAAAATAAAAATAATAGGTGTTTCTAATTTTGTAGAAGCTTTGGAAAAGTTAAAATAGTAAAAAAGAGTCAAATAATTTGAAGTTTGATTTTTTTTTTTGTATAATTAATATGGAAAGTAATGGTGATAACAATGGCATTAAAATATGATGATTCATCAATTAAAATACTTGAGGGATTAGAAGCAGTAAGAAAAAGACCAGGCATGTATATAGGCTCTACTGATAAAAGAGGTCTTCATCATTTAATATGGGAAATAGTTGATAATTCTGTAGATGAAGCTATTAATGGATTTGGAGACTATATTAAAATAACAATTCATTCTGATAAAAGTGTTAGTGTAGAAGATCATGGACGTGGTATTCCAACCGGAATGCATGAATCAGGAAAGACTACACCAGA
>CANRQD010000048.1 GCA_947632685.1 uncultured Bacilli bacterium
CCCCCCCCGGACACTTTTGTCAATAAAAATTTGCACAAAAAAAGAAGCATTTTGTGCCCTTTTCATATATTAATTAAATCTTTTTTTAATTGTGTAAGATATTCCACATCCACTTACTGCTATTAAACTTAATAGTAAATATAAGTTGATGTCTGATGTATCTGGATTTTTTTCTTCAGATTTTACAGAACTTAAATCAGAAACTTTTGTAAATTTAGCATTTAATATCAAGTTTCTAGTAACACTTTTCTTAGGATTAAAAAGTTTATTATCTTCATCGAACCATCCATCAAAATTATATCCTTCTTTAGAAATACTAGGGATATCACTTGGATTAATATTACTATTTTTATTAACTAAAACAATTGTACTTTTTCCATCTACAACAAATTCAACATAGAATTGATTGTTTTCTCCTGAAATTAAATTACCTATTATAGTTGTATTCTTTGTTTTAAAAGAATTATTATTTGTTTCCATTAGCATTATATACAGCTCCGTAAGTGTTATTTGTATTGTTAAGTGTAGAATTAGATACATTTATTTCTACATTTTTAGCCATAGCATAAGCATTGCTCATTAATATTAAATCACTTCTAACATCAGTATTATTAGCAAAGTTATTTATTATTACGGAGTTATTAATTATATCAATTTTAACATTATCTTTATTTGCGATAGCTATAGTTCCAAAATTACTATTTTCAGCTGTTCCTTGAGCATATCCTGTAAGAGTACTATTATTAATAGTAACTTTATTGCCTGAGGTTTGGGTTTGTGAACCTAAATAAAGTGCTGCATAGCCAGAAAGTTCACTATTTTTAACAGTTAAATCACTATTGGAACCTTCAATCCAAATGGCATATTTAGTATGAATAGTTGAATCTGTAACTTCAACTGTTGAACCATTACCAGATGAATTGTATACAACAATTCCTCCACCATGTTGTATAAATTTACTACTATCATCTATATTTTCATAATAAATTTTAACTTTAGATACTTTTAGGTTTACATTTGTTGATTGAACAAAAATATATTCAGGGCTAGCGTTATTGGCATTATTATGTGTGCCTCCCGTCATAGTTAAATCGCTGATTTCAACATTTGTTTTTCCCCCTCCCATGTCAATATTTCAATAAAAAATAACTACACAATTTTCTATGTGCAGTGTAGATATATAAATTAAATTATAATCATATTTCTTATTTTTTTGTTATATGTACAATGACATTATTATTTATTTAACAAGTTCTATACTTTTAAATATATAATTATTGTTTTGACTATCATAATTATATGTATACTTATAATTATTTACTTTTTCATAATCAGTAGTAATATCAAATGTATTAAAATCTATTCCTTGAATTACTGAATTATTATCATTTGTATTATATACTTTTTTAGTTACTTCTTCAATATTAGCAACAGCAACTGTTATATAAATATTTTGATCAGTTTGTTCTGCTTTAACAACATATCTAACTGTTTTAAGTGGACTGCAAGATATATTACAAGCAGTTTGTTGTTCTCTATATACTTGATTTGCAGAATCATAAATTATATTTGGACATACATTTGTTATATTAACATCATCTAAACTTATAGTAGATCCAAATAAAATATTAGATGCATTTTGAAATTGTTCTTGTGTAAAGGTAATATTTCCATCTATCTTTTTTCCATATGCTTCTTGAGCAATTAAAGCTCGTTTATAATTATCATCCATATCATCAGAAGTAATTATAGATTTTTTATATAAATCAGAATTAATACCACAACCATTGTTATAATCAATCCTAGATATTAATTCATTAACTAATACACCTTTTGGATTTAAATTTCTTATTTCTGTATCAACCTCAGTATTATTTTTATTAACATAAACTGTTAAATAATAATAAGATATTCCAGCACCAATTAATAAAAAGGAAATACATAATAAAACTATACCAAGATTTTTATTTTTTTTCTTTTCACTTATTTCAACCTCTTCCATATTCTCCACCTCTATTATAATATAATACACAAACTAATTATTTTCAATTCATTTATTAATATTATTTTATAATAATTTAAATATAAATTAAAATGCTTATTTTTTTTGATAAGCATTTTTATATTCACCAGATAATATATTATCAATCCATTCTGTATTATTTAAATACCAATTAACTGTTTCTTCTATTCCTTTTTCAAAAGTATATGTTCTATTCCAATTAAGTTCTTTTTCTACTTTTGTTGAATCTATTGCATATCTTAAATCATGTCCTTTTCTATCTTCAACAAAAGTAATTAAATCCTCACTTTTTCCCATTAATTTAAGTATTGTTTTAACAACTTCTAAATTATTTCGTTCAGAATGTCCTCCAAGATTATAAACTTCTCCTACTTTGCCATTTCTAACAATTAAATCAACACCTATATTATGATCTATAACATGAATCCAATCTCTAACATTAGCACCTTTTCCATAAACAGGTATATTTTCATTTTTTAAAGCTTTTGAGATAACAACTGGTATAAGTTTTTCTGGAAATTGGTATGGTCCATAATTATTTGAGCATCTACTAATTGTAGTAGGAAGACCAAAAGTCCTATGATATGCGCCAACTAATAAATCTGCACCCGCTTTAGATGATGAATATGGACTTGATGTATGAATTGGTGTATCCTCAGTAAATTTTAAGTCTGGTTTATCAAGTGGTAAATCTCCATATACTTCATCAGTTGATACTTGATGATATCTTTTAATATTATATTTTAAAGATGCATCCATAAGTACTTGAGTTCCAATTATATTAGTAGTTAAAAATATACCCGGATTTTTTATTGAATTATCTACATGAGATTCTGCAGCAAAATTAATTACTACATCAAATTTTTCTTCATTAAATAATTTATCGATAAATTCTCTATCTGTAATATCACCTTTTACAAATTTATAATTTTCTTTTCCTTCTAAATCTTTTATATTATTATAATTACCTGCATAAGTTAATGCATCTAAACAGACAAAATAATCTTCTGGATATTTATTTACAACATAATGCATGTAATTGCTCCCAATAAATCCAGCTCCTCCAGTAACTAAAAATTTCATTATATCCCTCCTATACTTATATTATATATAAAAAAAGAAGATAGGTAAAGATAAACATTTTAATATATAATCTTTTTTCTTTAAATTATATACTAACAAAAAAAAGTAACTATATATATACTAGCTACTTTTTTATTTATACTCTACTAATTGAAGAATTTTATCTTTTCCTTATTGTTCTTTTTTTAATTAAGAAGAAACCTGTAGTTCCTGTAGCAAGAACAATAACTGATGGTATAACTACCTTAATTATACTTTTATCTGTTTTATTATTATTATTTTCTACACTACTTTTTTTATTTTTATCATTTGATTTATTTTCTGATTTCTCACTTTTTTCATCAGTATCTTTGTTATTTTCTGTAACATCATCATCATTTTTACTTTCTTCTTTATTATTAATCGTAGTTTTAGATTCTTTTTTTACAGTATTACTTTTAGATGATGAACTTTTATTTACATCAGAGTTTTTACTATTATTGACATTATCGTCTTTTTCTTGATTTTCATTAGTAGTGTTATTAGAATTTACTATATTATAAACAAACTCTGTTTGATCTCCTAACTCAATTTCTGATTGTTTAATTGTTTTAGAAGCCCATTTATTATTAACTATTTTAAATTCTGTTTCAGATAATTTATATTTAACATCAGATTTTGCTGTACTATCAAAACTAATTGTTCCTAAAGTTAGCTCTTTTTTTTCATTTAGTAGATTATGTTTAGTACCAATTCCTCCTGAAGTAACACGGATAGTTAGTATACGTTTATTTTCGTCATATTTATATTCTTGTTTATAATTACCTGTTGTTATTTTATCAGAAAATTTAAAATTTTTTACGTATACATCCCCAGTTACTTTAAAATCAATATCAATAGCTCCAACAAATCCTTCATCAAAATGAAGATTTGTATTTATGTTGCCATTGGTTTGCTCTTCAAAATTAATTTTTGTTAGAGCATTAACAGAAGTAAGAGGAAAGAATACTCCAAGTAGAAAAACAATAGCAACTAGTATTTTATTCTTCATATTCTCTTTCTTCCTCCTTAGTTTTTATATTTAATATCTATTTTTTGTAATTCGTCATATGGTTTCAAGTTAGTAATATTTTTAGATGTACTAGTTAATCTTTGACCATCATTTGTTATAGCGTCATTAACTCTATATAAGTAAGCTCGAATGCTACTACTATTTTTTATCATATTTTCATATTGATCTTTAGTCATGACATATAAGAAAGTACCTTCAGCTACCTCATATACAGTCATATCATCATTAACTTCTGCAAATATTAATTGATATCCACTATAATTTTTCTTTATATTATTAGAATCACCAATCAATATAGTATTGAATGATGGACTACCTCTATAAGTTCCTTGAATAATAACAGAGTCTTTATCTATAATACCTATTTTATTTCCATCTTCATCTAATTTTTCAGGATCACATCCATCTGTTAAATAACAATAATCTGTTTCTAATACACCTATAACAGGATTATCTCCTTGCATTGAAATATCAACATTATCTCCAGGTGGCGCGATTACATCTATTTCAGCTCCAGACAATCCAGCTTTATTTCCAACAGATTCAATCTTTATATAAGAAATATTATTATAAGTCCATAATTGACTTTCACTAGATTTATCTTTACCCATAAAATAAACTATTTCTTCAGGTTTTTCAGCTGTTACATTAAATGTTCCGACTTTAGCAACAGTAGACCAATCTTCTCCATCACTACTAACATAAATTTTATACTTATTAATAGTATTATCTGCTAAAGTACCATTTTCAACTAAAGCACGATATTTAATACCACTTACAGACATTGAATTATTTAAATTAATAATAACATAAGCATCACCATTATCTACAGAAATACTTGGCTTATCAGAATTTTGATTTAATGTTTTTATTTTTTCTGTTCCTTTAAATCCTGTTTTAGTATCTCCATCAATTAAACGATTTACATGCAATTTAGAAAAATCTACATCTTCATCTTCGTTGTCAACAATCTCTTTAGCTTCTTTTACATTAGATGTAATTGTGAAATTATCCTTTTTAACACTTCCATCATGTGAAATTTTAACCTCATTTAAAGTAACTACATTAGTCTTATTTAACAAATAATCATAAGCAACAACTTGATAAGTGTATGCCCTATTATTTTCTGCACCTATATTATCAGTAAAACTATGCGTATCTCCTTCTACAAATCCAATAGATTCACCATTACGAAGAATTTCATATCCTAAAATTTTACTTGCTTCAGATTCAGTTACGTTAAAACTTAAAGTAACTCGTTTATTTTTATTATCAGTTTCATCCATATTTGCTGTTAAAATATCAGAATTTTTTATTCCCTCTTGATTACTTAAAACATAGCGTCTAGCAGAATCATTTAAGTAATAAATAGGTCTTGTTTCTTTTTCTAATTCAAGTGATTCTATCTCTTCTTTTACATTATCTGTGATTTTAAATCCCCAAGCTTTAAAGAAATCTGATAAATCCTTATTAGCAGCTTTACATGCATAAACAATTGTTAGTTCATCTCTTGATAACTTTTTAGAATTATCATATGTTCTAGATATATGATTAATTTTTGAATAAATAGAATCATTATCCATAAATGTTTTATTTTCATCATATGCTAAATGAAGTTGCCAATACATTCCTAGTTGAACAAAAACATTTTGAGCTCTTCCTAATGTATGGGAAGTTACTTTTTCATAAATCTTTTGATATATATTACTAGTTTCTAAACGTGATTTGTCATTATCATTGCTTGTTTGAGCAAGTAATGCATAAATATTATTAGTTACTTCTGCATATGCTGTACTACTTTGATTTATTTGGTGTCCAATTTCATGACTAATTCCCCATCCAAAATATCCAGTAGCAGTATCACTATTACGATGTGCTTGAATTAAACCCGCAATTGAACCATATTCAATACCAATATGATATCCACCAGCATACATAAATGCCCCATCAAACATTTGCATATATCGAATATTAATTCTTGACTTAGGCATTGCATCTTTTAAATCTTCAGGATTTTCTTTTAGACCTTTTTGTCTATAAAAGAATTCCATCATTTCATCAAATGCTTCTGTTGATTCAAATAATCTATTAACCTTATCTTCTAAAGAATTAGCAACAGAATTTAAAGCATCTTCTACAGCTACACTAGATACAGATAATAAGCCATACTTAGTCACAATTTCAGTAGAACCTAAAACACTCTTTTGTTTATTAAAAGTTGAACCTTCTTTTTCATAAATACCATTTAATTTATCATTATAAGAAATAAGATTATTAATATATGTTTTTATAGCCTCTTTTTTAGATGCATCATCTTCAAGTAAAGTAGTGTCTACCATAGGTATTTTTGTACCACCACTAACACGAACTTTAATTGGATTAGTAGCATCTGGTTTAGAGTTATAACGAATATATACACTTCCTCCACGTTCATCTGTAGATGAACCAATTGTAGGTACTGTGATAATATTTAATCCCTTAGTTAAAGCTTTAGTAGTATAAGTTTTATTCCACTCACCTGCTTCTGCATGATATTGAGTAAATATAATTTCAGCATTAACTTTTCCTTTTGTACCAATATAAACATTAAGAGTTTCTCCAGGTTTAGCTACAATTCCTAATGGTTGATAATCATTAATTGTCATTGCAAACTTTAAATGTCCGTTATAATAATTTGATATATTAGGATTTAATGTTATTATATCATCTATTTTTTCATCTTTAAGAATTTTTTCAGCATACTCTAAATCAGCTAAAATACTATCTCTATATGGAGAATATTCATCATGATCTTTTTTATTTGCTCTTGCTTTTAAATCATTAATTTTATTTTGGTCTACACCATCAGCAAGTTCTATACGTAAATCATCTGTAAATAATTTTGCAACATCATCAACTAATGAATCATATTTATAAAATTTTACCTCATCAATTTGCATATTTGGACCATTATTTGCTACTGTTAAAGCAAATGATACTGCTTTAGCTTTAATTGGATTATCAAGTTTTAAAACATAATATTTACGATTATTACTATCATATTTTGCAGATAATGTACCAATAATTTCTTTACGATTAGTATTAGTGTATTTATCTTGTTCAGATTCCCAATAATGAACTTTTATATCATTACTTGTACCTCCACCTGATTTATAATTATATTTATATCCATCAGGTACAGTAATAACAAACTCATTCATTTCATATGCATTATCTAATACAATTACTGGTGCTCCTGTATTAAATCCTGTATGAGCTGAAATTTGCCAATCATTATGACTCCAATATGTACTAAAATCATCATCAACAATAGAGAATGGATTATCATTAGTCATTTCTCCAGTTGAGTATTGAACATTTTCAATATGAGTAGTTCTTTTATTTGTTTGATCATATTCGTCATTAATTAAGAAATATTTTGGAACAATAGCAGCTCCAACTTCAAGAGTTTTAGCTGATACAAGAGTATAACTTTCACTTTGTCCTAATCTATTAACACCTAAAATATAAGCTTCATAAATTGTAGATGCTTCTAAACCTTTTAACGAATAACTTGTTTTTTCAATATTATCGATAAGTGTAAATTCTTTGTCATCTTTTTTACGATAATATAACTTATATGATTCAGTATCATCCATATCTTTCCAACTAAAATCAATTCCAGAATACGTAGGTACAGCTTTTACCATATCTACTTTTGGTGGTTTTCTATTTGCTTGAGGGATACCTTCATAAACTTTACTCCAGCCACTATTCCATTCTTGATTAGTAGATTGAACTCTTATTTTATAAGTAGCATAATTTTTTAAATCTTCAACTGTAAATGTTGTATAAGTTGTTTGAAATACCTGATTCATCTTTGGCCCAACAACCTCAATTTCATAACCTGTTACATTTGGTACTGAATCAAAACTAATAGTTAATTGTTCACTTTTTGATCCATCAACTTTTATAGGATCAGGTGTATAAAAATTATCAGGCTCTTTTGTTTTAACTTTTACGTTATTTAAAAATTCTACTTTTGCAATATCTGCTAGATTATTATCTGAAGTTTCAGTAATTACAATTGTTACTTTCTTAACAGCTATTTGCTTACCTAAATCTATTTGAAGGATTCCATCATCTACCCTATCAGTAAAAGGATAAATTTTATTTTGATTTTCTCCAATTTCAACTTCTTTTTCAAGTACTTGACCATTTTCTTGTTGAATTAGTAATTTCATCTTTTTAGGAGCATTACTGCCAACCTTAATTCTTATTTCACTCATTTCAACAGTTTCTGTTTTTTCTTTTCCACTTAAATCAATTCCTAATTCAATTGGATTGTTATCAATTTGTTTTAATTTAACAACTCCATCATCTGTAAATAAGCCACTTAAATTGGAACTACCTTCAACTAATACGTCTTTAGGTACTTCAAAGGAAATATTTTCACTATTTACAATAGCATCTGTATTTTCTTCCTTATATTTACCCTTTGTCCCCAACATTATAGCAGTAATATAGTTTAAATCTGCAATATCTAAATTTCCATCTAAATTTAAATCATATTTAGTATCACCAGTTTCAATTTTTTGTAACATTAAATCTGCATCTTGTTGATTAACTTTACCATCACTATTGATATCTCCAATTTCAAACATTCCTGCTTCATCTGAAAAAGTAATTCTCTTAGAGAAATTATTTAATGTTACTGGAATTTTATATGTTACAAAATTATTACCACTTAATTCAATAGTATAATTTCCCTTATCTAATGAATAAAGATTAATACTAATATAAACAACATTTGATTGATAATCTATTCCACTTAATAAATTACCATCTTTATCACGTTCAGTTAAAACAACGCGAATATTTTGGTCACCTAATTTAATATTTTCTTCATAGTATCCATCACTTGGTTCATTGACTTTATTAAGATCAATTTTGCAATTATTATTAAATGAATCATAAATTGTAAATACCATATTATTTTTTTCACTATTTACAATTGGAAGAACTAAGTGAGTTTCAACTTCAATATTACCCTTAGTCTTAACATCTTCCATTTGAATAATATTATTATTTGGTATATTATTTAAAATTGTTTTCTGTTGAAATATTTCAGAATACAATTCATTTTGATTACTGAAGCTAAAATTTTTTGGTTGGTTAGTTGTAGTTGATTTTTCAGTATTTTCTTCACCTTCTTTAGCCTCTTCAGGTGAACTATTTTTTTCTGTTTCCTGATTTTTGCTTTGCTTTTCCTCTTGTACTTGGTTTTCATTTATATCGTCGATAACATCAACAGCTAAAACAGTAATAGGACTAAATGTATTAGCTAATATTGATAACACCAATATAAATGATAGTAATCTACTAAATTTCATTTTCATTTTATCTACCTCCTATAATTATTCTATATTAACTTTAAATCTATAGCAATTAAAATTTACAATTAATAAATTAAAAAAACAACTTAATATATTATATTCAACCTATTTAAAAATTCTACTTATCTTATAATAAATTACTATATTAATTAAAAACTATATTTTAGCCAACTTTAGTTCCACAGTTTGAACAAAATGCACCATTTACAGGGCTACCACAATTAGAACAAAATTTTGCACCTGATGTTGTATTTTGTACTGGAGGTTGTTGATTATTTTGAGCTGAATTAGCATTTGTTGCCACTC
>CANRQD010000049.1 GCA_947632685.1 uncultured Bacilli bacterium
CCCCCAGTGCATTTTGTCAATAAATTTTTTACGGTCATGATTGAAAAAATAAAAAAAGACCTATTTTTTTAAGGTCATTTGCATAGTTTCAAAATCATCTTTTTTTGTATTCGAAGCATTAAAAGCCATTCCTAGTACAAATATATATGAAAGTATATATACCCACATTAGTAAAAATAATATATCTGAAATACTACCATAGAAAAGGTTATAATTAGAAAATGTTCCAGCATATATTGCATATAATTTTGTTGCTAAAATCCAACCCACTGTTGTAAATATTGCACCAGAAAAAGTAGTCTTTGATTTTATCTTTCTATCAGGTGCTAAAGTATAAAGAAGTTTTATATTAAAAAATACTATTATAATTGATATTGGATATTGCAAAATATTATATATATTTCTAGCTAAATTAACTGCAGAAATATCACTTATATTAGAAGTTATAATATTAAATATCGTATCACCAAATACAGGAACTACAAGTAAGAATAATATAACTAATACTAAAATAATTGTCATACCTATAGCTTTTAATCTTCTTTGAAAAAAGCCTTTATTTTTAACATCATACATGTGATTAGATGTAATAATCATTGAATGACATCCATTGGAAGCTAAAATAAATGCGGATATAAAAAATACTGCAATATTAAAGGTCATACCATCCCCAGAGACATAAGTTATTAAATTATCTGTTAATTCAAATGGAAAAATTGAATCTAATATATTTTCAATTTTATATGCAGAAACAGATAAATATCCCGCTATAGTTCCTACTAAGGCAATCAAAGGAATAAGTGAAACTACAAAGAAAAAAGCGAGTTGTCCAGGTAAAACTCTCATATCAGGTCTAGATATATAAGTTATAACTTTTTTTAAACCCTCTCTAACTCGCTCCATTCTTACTTCTCCCTTTATTTAAAATCTTCTTTATTAGCTATCATTTCTAATGTAGCTTCATTAATAGCATCATCAAGTGTCTTAATTTCATCATCAATCATACTATATCCAACACCTGCACCAAATTCATGAGGTAATTTTTTCATCTCTTTTGATAATTTTTTAGTATAAGTATCTATTTGTCTTTCACTATAACCAACTAAGTATATTAAGAATTCATTACCATCTGTTCTAATAATTTCACTATTTTCAAGTTGTGTATTAACTAAAATACCAGCAGCTTCTACAATAAGTTGATCTCCTTCTTCATGACCATAATTATCATTAACATACTTAACATTATTTAAATCTATCATAACAATAGCTTGTGGATAAACATTTGAATTTTCCCATTCAGGCATTTTTGCATTTAAATAATTACGATTTTTTAATGAAGTTAACATATCTGTATATTTATGTCTATCAGTTATTTTAACTTTTTTATTTTCTTTTTTCTTCTTAGCGATTTTTACAATCAATAATATAATAATAATTGGAATAAATATTATAGCTAAAATAATTGTATATACTACACCAAAACTACTATCTTCTAAAATTGAAGAATTCATACTAGATAATCCACTATTTTTATAATTGTAATATGAATTAGTATTAATAGTATAATTAATTAAATTATAAAAAGCTTTATTATTATTCTTAATCATAAATTTATAATCATTCATCATAGTATCAACATAAAGTAATGTATATTTACTAAATTTAGATTTATGATACTTATCATATACATTTCTATCTACAACAATTAATTTACCATCTGCGTTTTTTATTAAATTATCTATAGTAGAATAAGTTTTTATATTAGCCTTTGCATTATTTGAAACATAATTATATAACGAATTATCAGAAAGCATTGCAATATCTTTATCTTTTAAACTTTCAAATGAATTAACTATATAATTATCTTTAGCATCACCTAATACAACATAATCTTCAATAAATGTAGATAACGTTGCTTCATAACTTTTATTAGTTATACCATAATAATCAAAATACATATCTATTTCTTTATTATTAATAGCTTCTTCTAGTTCTTTTTTATTTGAATATTTTTTATATGAAAAATCTATATTTGCAAGTCTAGATATTCTATTTAAATATTCTCCTGCAATACCTACTATTTTTCCATTTTTCTTAACCTCATAAGGACTATTCTCTATATAACCATATGTATAAGTTTTAGATATTAATGCAGTCTTATCTTTTGAACTTAATTTATTTTCTTTAACATAGTAATTGAAATATTCTTTATCATATTCATTTACAAATTTTGTATTTTTCCATTTGTTATAATATTTATTAATAATATTATTAAGTTCTTCATTATCATCAGATAATGTTAAAACTATTTTTTTAGTAAATTCTGTAAAATAATAGTTAATAGAATAATCACTATTAGATATAGTTTTATCTAAATACATAATGTTAGGAACTATAATCATATCTACTTCATTAGCATTTAAGGCTTTATACATATCATCTATAGATTTATAGGTTTTATATGATATATTAGTAGCAGATTTTAAATAATAACTAACTAAATCTTTATCATTCTCAAATACCCCATATGTTAAATTTTTCATATCTTTTATATGATTAATTCTTTGATATTGTTTTCCTATAGCAATATAATAATCATTAAATAAAAGTAAATCTTTTTTAGTTAATTTACTATCGTCATCTAATATTCTAAATCTAACTCCAGTTGTTGAAGGATTACTTGTTTTTAAATATGGAATTTCATTAATTGATAAGCCAACGTTTTTCTTTAAGTCACTTATTAAATCGTAGAATACACCCTCACCTTCCATACCATAGATTGGATAGTCATTTATAACTTCGATATCTACATCTTTACTTTTATTTTCTTGAACCCATCTTTTTTCATTAACTGTTAAAGAGGTAGTTTTGTCTTCATTGTTATAATATCTATATACAAATATAAAGGTTACTATAGCAATTATTACTGCTATAATAAAAATCAACTTTTTTTTCATTTTATGCCACCCTATCTTTAGTCCAAGTAAAGCCATCTCTAGAGTTTTGTTTATAACCTATAATTGGAAAATCACCTGTACCAATATCCTTTTTTATAAATACTTGAAAATCATAGAAACTTTTCTGATCTGTATCAAAAACTTCTAAAACTTTGTCTGCTAAAGCTTTAGCTGTATCAATACCAACATCATCATTCACAGTAATGATTACATTAATAATTTTTCCTTGTAAATCATATTCACATTTTTTAACCGCACTATCTTCTTCAATTTTATTTATTAAAGCCTCTTTTTCATTTTTTCTAACTTTAACATTTTCAATTCCATCTAGTCTAGAACCATATAAAGCATTAGAGCTACCAGAAAAGAAAAGTTGTTTTGCTATAAAGGCTACTATAATTAAAATTAATAAAAATACTATTGCTGCTACTACAATTTTATGTTCTTTAATATATTTTTTCATATCATCACATCCCCTAGTCTATATAAACTATTATACACTATGTATTCTATGTTTTCAATTACTTATTTAATTCCTGAATTAAAATATCACTAACTAATTTGGGATTAGCACTACCTTTAGTTTCTTTCATGATTTGTCCCATTAAATATTTTAAAGCTCTGTCTTTACCATTTTTATAATCAGTAACACTATCAGGATTTTCAGAAATTATTTTTAGTACAATATCATTTAACATATTAGAATCAGTAATATTAGAAATACCACATTCCTTTATTATTTCATCTATTGTCTTATCTTCTTCTAATATTTTATCTAGGATATCTTTTAAGTTTTTACTAGTTAAAGTATTATCAGATATTTTATTAACTAAATCTGAAAATTTTTCTATAGTTAATTTGGTATCATTAATATTTTTTTCTTCACGATTTAAATATGCAGAAATATCACCTAAAAGTAAATTAGTTGCTTCTTTAAAATTTAAATCTGTATCAATAAAGTTATTTAGATAGTCACTTAAATCTCTATTAGCAATTAACTTATTAGCATTAACTAAACTAACACCTTTAGATATATATATTTCTCTTCTTTCATCAGGAAGCATTGGTAAACTTTTAATTGCTGAATTAATCACCTCGTCTGTTAACACGATATATGGAATATCTGGTTCAGGAAAATACCTATAATCATTTCCAGTTTCTTTAACACGCATTAAAACTGTATCACCTAATTTATCATCAAAACGACGAGTTTGTTCCTTAAAAGATTCTCCTTTATCAAGTAAATTAGATTGTCTTTTAATTTCACATTCTATAGCAAGTTTTACATTAGAAATAGAACCTATATTTTTAATTTCACACTTTACACCAAAAGGATCGGTTATATTTTTTCTTATTGATACATTTGCATCTGCTCTCATAGAACCTTCTTCCATTTTACAATCAGATATATCACTATAGAAAAGTAATTCACGTAATTTTTCTAAGTATAATTTAGCTTCCAAACTTGTACTTATGCAAGGTTTAGTAACTATTTCAATAAGTGGAACTCCTGCTCTATTAAAATCTAGTAAACTAACTTTTCCACGATGGGCACTTTTACAAGTATCTTCCTCAATATGAATTTCTTCTATTTCTATTTTTTTCTTTTCACCATCTATTTCTATTTCTACATAACCATCATAACCAATAGGAGTACGTGCTTCAGTTATTTGATAATTTTTAGGATTGTCTGGATAAAAATAATTTTTACGATCAAAATGCTGTGTTTTTCTTATCTTACAATTTAGGACATGAGCAGCTTTAATTGCTGTATTTATAACCTCCATATTTATTGTGGGAAGTGTACCAGGATAACCTAGATCAATAACATTAGTCAAACTATTAGCCATTTGTCCATAACCATTTTTACTAGATGAAAATATTTTAGTATTAGTTTTAAGTTCTACATGAACCTCTATACCTATTGTTTCAATATACTTAGTCATTATTATCACCACCAGATGGAGTTAAATCTAAATTTAATTCTTTTTCTATAAAACTGCCTAATTTATATATCTTAGCTTCATCAAAAGGAGCACCAATAATTTGCATTCCAATAGGTAAATGATCTATAGAAAAACCTATTGGTAAATTCATACCAGGTAGACCTGCCATGTTAACAGGAATTGTTAATATATCATCCATAAAAGCTTTAACTGCATCATCCAAATCACAACCTAATGGATAAGCTTTAGTAGTAGCAGTAGGACCAATAATTAAATCATATTTTTTAAAAACATTTAAAAATGAATTTCTCATTTTATTTCTAATAGCCATAGCTTTATTATAATAAGTAGTAGCATTTTCTCCACTTAATAAATAACTACCTATCATAATTCTTCTTTTTACTTCATTACCAAATCCAAATCTTCTAGTTTTTAAATATAAGTCATCTATATTTTTAGGATTTTCATAGCTATAACCATATCTTATACCATCAAATCGCGCTAAATTAGAACTTGCCTCACCCATTGCAATAATCTGATATAGAGGTACAGCCTTATCAATATAATCTATATCAACATAATCAACAGTACAATTTTTACTCTTTAATATTTGAACTACATCATTAAGCTTATTCTTTATTTCCATATCAATAGCATCATTAACATAAAAATTAGGTATAGCTATTTTCATACCACTAATATCTTCTCCAATTAATCTAGTAAAATCTTCTGAAGTATCAAAACTAGTTAAATCATTTTTACTTTTTCCACAAATAGTGTTTAAAACTACTGCATTTTCATAAACATTTCTAGTCATAGGTCCTATTTGATCAAGACTTGATGCAAAGGCAATTAAACCATATCTAGATACACGACCATAGGTAGGCTTTAGACCAACTATTCCACAGAAGCTTGAAGGTTGTCTAATTGAACCACCTGTATCAGAGCCAAGTGCAATAGGAGTAATTCTAGCACTTACTACTGCTGCAGAGCCACCTGATGAACCTCCAGGTACTAACTTTTTATTCCAAGGATTTTTAGTATGACCGAAATATGAAGTTTGTGTAGATGATCCCATAGCAAATTCATCCATATTTGCTTTACCAACTATAATCATTCCACTATCATTAATCTTTTTTATGACATCAGCATCATATATAGGAATAAAGTTTTCTAACATTTTAGATGCTGCCGTTGTTCTTAAATCTTTAGTAACTATATTATCTTTTATAGCAATTGGAATTCCATATGTTAATGAAGTAATTTCCTTATCTTCCAATTCTTTAGCTCTTTTTAACGCTTCTTCCTTATTTAAAGTAATAAAACAATTAAGATCCTTATTCTTTTCAATTCTATCAAAACATTCTAATACTAAATCAGTAGGTGTAATCTCTTTTTTCTTAAGTAATTTATTAATTTCAACTAAATCTAAATCTAAATATTTACTCATTAGAAATCACCACCGGTACTTCTATATAATTACCACTCTTACGTGGAGTATTTTTTAATACTTCTTTAGGATCTAACATACCTCCAACTGAATCTTCTCTAAATTCTGAATTATTTTGCCATGGTGCAATTAAATAATCAGTATTATTATCATCTATTTCATTAACTGTGTTAACTTGATCTAATAATTCTTTTAATTTTACTTGATATGATTCTAATTCTTCTTCTGTTATTTCTATACGTGCTAGATTTGCAACATGTAATACTTCTTCTTTAGTTAATTTATCTTTCATAAGGCTCCTCCTAATCCAATTTATTATATCAAATAAAAAGTAATAATACCATAATTATTACTATATTTTACTCTTAAATTCATCTTCATCCCATATTTCTATACCCAAATCAATTGCTTTATTATACTTACTACCTGGATCTTTTCCAACTATAACTACAGATGTTTTTTTAGAAACAGAACCAATTGTTTTTCCACCATTGTCCTCTATTATCTTCTTTGCTTCATCTCTAGTTAATGTTTCTAAAGTACCTGTTAATACAAAACTTTTACCTAAAAAGTTTTCATTTTGTTTTATTTCTCCACCTAAATACTTAGTATTTATACCAATAGCTTTAAGTTTATTTATTTCATCCATATTATCTTTATCATTAAAATAGGAAATAACACTATTAGCAATAGTACCTCCTATATCATCAATGTTTACTAATTCATCTACATTACTATTTATTAATTTATCTAACATTTTATAATGACTTGCTAAAATTTTTGCAGTTTTTTCCCCAACATGTGGTATTCCTAAACCAAAAATAAACTTTTCTAATGAATTGCTTTTACTCATTTCTATAGCATCTAATAAGTTAGTAACAGACTTATTTCCATATCCTTCTAAAGTAATAATATCATTACGATGAACTTTAAGATTATAGATGTCACTTATTTTTTCTATAAATCCAAAATTAAAAAAGTCTTCTACAATTCTATCCCCTAATCCGTCAATGTTCATGGCATTACGTGAAGAAAAATGAATTAATCCCTCAATTTTTCTAGCAGGACACTCTGGATTTATACAAAAATAATCTACTTGACCTTCTTTTTTTACAAGTTTAGATGAACACATAGGGCATTTATCAATCATAACAAAATCTTTTTCTTCACCAGTTCTTCTTTCTTTTTTTGCTTCAACTACTTCTGGTATTACATCTCCTGCTTTTCTAATTGATACAATATCTCCTATTTTTAAATCTTTAGCAATTACATAATCTTCATTATGAAGAGTTGCACGTTTTACCGTTGAACCGGCAACTATTACTGGATCAAGTACAGCATTTGGTGTAATTTGTCCAGTTCTTCCAACTGTAAAAATAATATCTTTAAGTTTAGTTAAAACTTCCTCGGCAGGAAATTTATAGGCAGTAGCCCATTTAGGATATTTAGCAGTAAAACCTAATTTTTGTTGATCATCAATATTATTCACTTTTATTACAATACCATCTATATCATAAGGTAGGTCATTTCTTATTTTTGCTTTTTCTGAAATAAAATCTAAAACTTCTGATATATTATTAACTAATCGATTATTTGGATTTGTTTTTAAACCTAAACTTTTCATATATTCCAAAGCCTCATTATGAGTATGGATACCATAATCAAGTGGATTTGGTAAATGATATATAAAAGCATCTAATTTTCTTTCTGCTGCAATCTTAGAATCTAGTTGACGAATAGATCCTGCTGCTGCATTACGACAATTTCTTAAAGGTTGCTCATTATTTGCAATTCTTTTTTTATTAATTTCTTCTAATGTTTTTTTGTTCATGAATATTTCACCACGAACTTCTATATCGACCTCTTCTTTAAGTTTTAGCGGAATTGATTTAATAGTTTTAACATTATGGGTAATATCTTCACCGATTACACCATCACCACGTGTTGCAGCACGAACAAGATTACCGTTTTCATAAAGCAAAGATACAGATAATCCATCTATTTTTAATTCACACATATATTTAGGATTTACATTCTCTTTCCTTATTCTTTCATCAAACTGTTCAATTTCAGAATCAGAGAAAACATCACTTAAAGACATCATAGGTATTTTATGTTCTACTTTTGTAAACTCATCTATAATTTGTCCACCTGCATGCTGTGTTGGTGAATCACTTCTAATAAGTTCAGGATTAGCCTCTTCTAAATCAAATAATTCTCTTAAGTATTTATCATATTCCTGATCTGTAATAGTGGGATTATCTAATGTATGATAATTATAATCTGCTTCATTTATAATCTTTATTAATTCATCTATTCTTTTTTCTACCATAATATCACCTATTAATAGTATAACAAAATATGAATAAAAGATAAATTATTTTAATTTAAATAAGTATAACTCATTGCTTATTTATTTCTACTACTGCTCGGGCACCATTAAGTTTTGATGAAATTTCATTGTGTTTTAAATAATTACCATTGTCAAAGCAACCAGCACGAGTCATATCCCACGCATAAGTAGGATGTTCTAAGTCAGCAGACATAGTCCAATAATCATAATCATAAATACCATTTTCATTTAATGTATCATTACTATAACTACCTCCATAAGTTGTTGATTCATACAAATAATTATACATCCAGTCTGGACACGAAGCTCTATTATTTGTATTTTTATCACATACTAAACATCCTGTACTTTCTGCTTCTTGAGCTGTAATCATTCTAGATCTAGAATTTCTTAATCCAAAATCATTATAAATATTTTCTTCACATACCATTTTACCATCTTCTTTACCACTAACTTTGCATCCTGTAAATTTGCTTCCATTAAATTCAGTTTCTCCTAATTTATATGTTAAAACATTAACATTAGTCCATGTGGATGTTGCTTTTTCTAAAGCATTCAATATAGTAATTGGTCCTGTTGTATTATCTTTAGCATTATCATTCCATGGGATATTTCTTACTGTATTTTCTCTTTGTTGCATTGTTATTGTTTTTCCATCATCATGCAATACATAAAAATAATGATATTCATTTTCTCTTACATAGTATTTTATTATTGTTCCTTGAGGACAACTATTTGCTTCTTTTTTTGTATAGCAATCTGTTTTCTTACAAGTTCTTTCTTCTCCATTTACGCAATAATTACTATCTCCTTTATTTTCATTATAAGTATAAGCTGTTATCTTTGGTTTATCATATAATTTACTATATAATTCATCTATTGCTCCCTGAACATTATTTGATGTTCCATGACTTGTTTCAGTATCATATGATATTTCATTTCCCAGTAATACTGTTTGTGATGCATATACTACTGTTGCTGATATTAGTATTCCTATTACTAATCCTATTACTATTTTATAATTCTTTTTTACTACCTTTTTCATTGACTCGTCTCCCTTATTTTTCTTATCTATATCTAAATTCTACCCCCCCCCCGAACGCTTTTG
>CANRQD010000050.1 GCA_947632685.1 uncultured Bacilli bacterium
TCAAATCGTCAATCAAAACGGATAAGTAAGCTTAATGAGTCTTGATGGTACAACAGGTAATGTCTATGCTGGAAGTATAAATACTTCTGATGTTGATATATCAGGTGATTTTAAAACATTTATGACTTGGGCTGATGAGGTTAGGACACTAGGAGTTAGAGCAAATGCAGAAACACCTAGAGATGCACTAATTGCTAGAAAATTTGGTGCCGAAGGAATAGGTTTATGTAGAACTGAGCATATGTTTTTTGAAACTGAAAGAATCTTTAATTTTAGAAAAATGATATGTGCCGAAACAAAACAAGAAAGAGAAATAGCATTAAATAACATTTTACCATATCAAAAAAATGATTTTGAAAAATTATTTAAAACAATGAATGGTTATGAGGTAACAATTAGATTTTTAGATCCACCACTTCATGAATTTTTACCCCATACTGAAAAAGAAATATCTGAACTTGCTATGTCCCTAAATATAACTATAGATAAATTAAAAAACAGAATTAATTCATTAAAAGAAATAAATCCAATGATGGGACATCGTGGATGTAGACTTGATATAACATATCCTGAAATTGCAATAATGCAAACACGAGCAGTAATAGAAGCTGCGATAAATGTTAGTAATGAAGGTATATCTGTAATTCCTGAAATAATGATTCCTTTAATTGGAGATGATAATGAACTTAGATATGTTAAAAATATCATAACTACTGAGGCAGATAAAATAATTAAATATAATCATGCAAATATAAAATATAAAATAGGAACAATGATAGAAATACCAAGAGCAGTTGTTATTGCTGATAAAATAGCTAAAGAGGTAGATTTTTTCTCATTTGGAACTAATGATTTAACGCAATTAACTTATGGTTTTTCACGTGATGATGCTTCTAAATTCTTAAAAGATTATTATGATAAAAAAATATTTGAAAAAAATCCGTTTGAATCAATTGATGAAGATGGTGTAGGTAAATTAGTTAATGTTGGAGCAAAACTTGGTAAACAAATTAATCCTAATTTAAGTTTAGGTATATGTGGAGAGCATGGAGGAGATCCAAAATCAATTGAATTTTGTAATCGTATAGGTCTTACATATGTATCCTGTTCACCATATAGAGTGCCAGTAGCAAGACTTGCTGCAGCACAAGCCAGGATCAAAGAAGGAATGAATAAGGAATAAAATACAATATCTGTATTTATTTCAGTAATTATTGGGAAAAAAGTGAAATTTATATAAAATATTTAAGACTAAGATGACTTAATGTCGTATATCTTAGTCTTTTTTAGGGTAGTGCGACAAAATTTAGGAGGTATAAAAAATGTGATTACTATATACTAAGCCAGAGTTAGAAGATCAACACTTACCATATAGCAATTTAGATGTCATAAATTAATATTTTAAAGAAAATATTAATTATAAGGAAAAAAGATATGATGAAATTAATGAAAAGGAGAAAAAATATAAATTTTTTTATTTGGGCTATAATCAAAAAAACCTTTTTATTGCGTTAGATTATTTATTTTGTTATAATAAATAATAATTTAGTTATAGGGGAATTACGTTATGATTTTAAACAATTTTAATAGTGATGATTATATTTATTTTAGATTAATAAAAGATTTTGATTCTTATAAAGAAGGCGATATTATTCGCTTTAACATTGATGATTTAAGAAAGCGAGTCTTTTCGGATAAAATATCTACTTATTCATCTTTCTTTGAATTTGTTTCTAAAAAAAGAATCGATAATTATGCTATTTTCCCTTATCAATTATATGAATCTGCTACTTTAAAAACAAATTGTTTACTATATAGTATTAGCTTTGATACAGATGATATTATTATTTTAAATAATTCTATGAAAAAAATGTTATTTTCTGATACGGAATTTCCTCCATTAATAATGATGTTAAGAGGAGTCACTAATGTGAAACAGGGTAATCAACAACAATTAGAACAGTTGATGGCCGATGAAGCGATAGATATCAGTGATCAAATGTCAAAATCAGGTATAGAAAATTTTATTATTCCTTTTTTTGAAACTAACCATAACACTTATTCTAATATCATTACAAAATATCATATTGAAAAATTACTCCATCTTAAGAAACATTTATATTTAAATATTGATTTACACCAAGGAGATATTTTATCCTTTTCTGATCCTGCAGTAGCTTTACTTTTTTGCAATCAGTATTATCTTCGCTTATTAGGTAGTTGTTGTATGTTAGATGAAAAAGAAAAACAAAAGTATTTTTGTGAAGAGTTTTCAAACTGTATTCATGACAATGAGAGTGATATTCGATATTTTGTGTTAAATGATGATATTAGGGTGAAAAACAAAAAAGATTTTTTAGATTCTTCTTTATTTCCTACTAATTTTCCTAATCTTTCTTTTTGTGATGGTACGTATTTTTTTGATTGGAATACATTTGATAATTTTGATTATGATGAACATGGTTATCTTCGTTATATATGGATTTATGATAATCGTAAAGTAGAAATGGAAATTCTAAAAATTGCTCAAAGAGCAACAATAGATGAGGCAAGGGAGCACTATACTCATTTTAAAAATAGAGAAAAATTAGAAGAAGACGCATTTAGTTATTATTGTGAACATAAAAATATTTATAAGAAAATGCAAAAAGAAAATCCTGCTCTAACTTATGTAGAATTTATGGAATTGAATGAACAAAAAATAGCTATTCAAAAGAATTACATGTATCAAAAATTATTGATGTCACTTGTTAATAGAAGAAATTCTTTAGAAGAATCAAAAACACCAAAACAGTTAACATTAAAAAAATAGAATATCATATTTCAATAAAAAAGCGATATAATCTGTAATGAGTGGTAATATATTTAAAAAACTATTACAGATTTTTTTTAAAGAATTTTCTGTTTTTACCTTATCTTATTTTAATAGTGTATTTAAGAATTTTTAACAAAAGAAGAAGAGAAAAAATATATTGAAGCTCATTTAAAAGAAGTTAAATAAACAAGAATTTAATTAATTAAACATAAGTTAGGACTAATTGCTCATATCGTTAAAAAATGATTTATATTACATAATAAAAATATAATTATTGTAAATATTAGTAATTTATTTGAAGAAAATGACATATTTGTTATATAATAATATGTGAAAGAGATGGTAGCATGAAATATCATAAAAGGCATTATAGTATTGAGCATTTAAATATAATTAAAAAAAATATAAAAAATAAAAGATATGATAAAGCATTAAAAGAATTGTATATATACTTTGATAATTTCCCTAAAGATAATTATGCAAGATTACTATATACTGATATATTACTCAAATTAGGTAAATTTGATAAAGCTGATGATGTTTTAAGTCAAATATTTATTAATGAAGAATTTTATTATATTTTATTGTTAAAACTTAGATGCTACCAAAATGATTTTTTAGAAGCAAATAAAATATTAAATGATATTATAGTTCTATTTGAAAATAATGGTCATATAAGTGATGTTGAAAAGATATATATATTAAAACAAACAAATTATGATTTAGCCGAAAAAATTGATAATAAATCTTATTTAGGAAATCAAATTTTAAATTATTCAGAACAAAAACTATTTGATCATATTAAAAAACATACATTTGATTCTGATATACCAAGTATTGCAAAATTTTATGATATTTTTCCATTAAATGAGCTTTTTCAAATAATTAAAAATCAACTTCCTACAACTAATAAATTATATGATAGTATTATATGTTATAATACCATTTTTAAATATAATTGTTGTGGAGAAATTCTAGGTAATACTACAAATTATTTTAAAATAGTTGCACTAAATACTACAAATGAAATTATTTCAATGTATCCATGTTTAGAACTTCCAGATAAAATTATTGGATATACAGATTTAAATTATATAAAAGGCAGTAATCAAAAAAGTAAAAAAATTAATAGATTAACTCAAATTGAAAAATTTAATCAAAGGTATAATAAATAATAATTAATAAAATAGAGGTGAAAATATGAAATTTGTATGTATTGGTCATGCTACATATGATACTACGTTAGCAACTCCAAATTTTCCGTTAGAAAATAAAAAAATTAGAATAAATAAAAAAATTGAATGTGGCGGTGGTCCTGCTTCTAATGCTGCCTATTTATTAGCTAAATGGAAAATGGATGCAACTTTTATAGGAATAGTTGGAAATGATTATTACGGAACAAATATTATAAAAGAATTTAATGAAGTTGGAGTAAATACTGAATATATAGAAAAAAGTAAAAAAATTGAAACAGATAGTAGTTATATAATAGCTAATTTAGAAAATGGGAGTAGAACTATAATAACATCTAAAAATTGTACACTTGATGAATTAGTTGAACCAATAGATATAAAAGATGCAGATGTTATTTTAGTAGACGGTGAACACTATAAAACAGCAATGAAAGTATTAAGTGATAATCCTAATGCTATAAGTATATTGGATGCTGGAAGAGTTAATGAAAAAACTATAGAATTAGGTAAAATGGTTACTTATTTAGTATGTTCAAAAGATTTTGCAGAAGATTTTACAAAGCAAAAAATTAATTATAGTAATATGGATTCATTAGTTACTGTTTATGAAACATTAAAAATGTATTTTAAGACGAATATAATTATCACATTAGAAAACGTTGGTTCTTTTACTAAAATCGATAAATATGAATTAATTCCAAGCATAAAGGTTAAGGCATTAGATTCAACTGGAGCAGGAGATATCTATCATGGAGCCTTTACATATTTTATTGCAAATAACTATTCATTAAAGGATTCAATTAAATTGGCATCTATTACGGGAGCATTATCTGTAACAAAGATAGGATCTAGGTATTCTATCCCTGAATTAGATGAAGTAATTAAAACAGCTGGATATGATGATGTTATATAGTAATATACCAACAATAGATTTACATGGGGAAACTGGCGATATTTCAAAAATATTAGTAAGAGAATTTATAAATGATAATTATAAATTAAAAAATAAAAATTTAATAATAATTCATGGTATAGGTAAAGGTATAGTAAAAAAATATGTATATGATGAACTAAAAATAAATAAATATGTAAAAAATTATAAACAAGACAATTTTAATCCTGGAGAAACTATAGTAGAATTGGTAGATATGTAATATTATTTTATTATAAGAATATATATAATTAATTAAAAAATCCTCTAGTGGATTTTTTATTTTTGTATGAAAGTTAATTTATAAAATAAATTTGACATTGTATTAGTTAATATGTTATAATATCAAGCGTTATCAGAGGGGGATGTATATGTATACAGAAGATTATAAAAGAGAGGATTTTCCTTATAAAAATTTTTTATTAAAATTTGTAATCATAATTATTGTAGTATCAATACTAGTATGTATTGTAACTGCAGTAACAAAAAATAACAAAGAAATAGAACCAGAAGGATATGTAGATGAAGTTTTTTCTAAAAATTTAGAAAAAATGAAAGAAAAAGCACTTAAGTTTTATAATGAAGATAATATACCAAAAGATGTAGAAAAAAGTAGTAAATTAACTCTTGAAAAAATGATATCATCAAAGATAATAACTCCTATTAAAGATAAAGATAATAAACTTTGCAATACAAATAAATCATATGTTAAATTGACTAAAAAAGAAAACGAGTATCAATTAAAAGTTAATTTGGTATGTGATGAAGAAGAAGATTATATTATAACACATTTAAATAATAATTCATATTGTAGTACTACATATTTATGTGAAAATAAATCAAATGATGTAGAAGATAGTGATAAAGAAGAATTAAGCATTGAAGAACAAGATGATGATACTGAAAGTAATTTATTAACTAGTTCAAAAACAACTACAAAACAAAATAAAAATATTAGTATTTCAAAAACTAAAAAAGTTAGAAAAACTAAAGTAACTTCAAAAAAATCTACAGGACAAATAATTGTAACTGATACAACAAATAAGTATTTATATGAGTATAAAAAAATATCAAATACAGTATTTTCAAATTGGAGTTTATGGAATAATTGGACTACTACTGATTGTAATACTAAAGAAATAAATTGTGATGAAAAAGATATAACATGCGTAAGAGAATTAAAAAGATTAGATAGAAAAGAAAAATTAAATATTTATAATACGTATACAAGTACAAAAAGTTCTTTAAAAAATAATAGTACAATTAAAACTTCAGTATGCTCAAATTATGATTACATAAAAATAGATAATGAAATTTATCAGCTTAATAATAGTAATGATTATAGACAAATAAATAATATAACAAAAAATACTAAGAATAATGTTGGTAGTTGGATTTATAACGGAAGAGCAAGTTATGATACTCCTCCTACAGATACATATAATGTACATTATATTTTAGTAGATGCAGATTATAGTAATTGTAGTAATACATGTAATAAATTACCAAAATATATTTATGATAAATATACATATAATAATTCTTTAATTAAAGTATCAAATTATACATGTAATAAAAATAAAACTTTTGAAATTTCAATATATAATAGAGTAAATGAAACAATAACTTTTGGTAGAAATGAAGAATTATATGGAACAGTATGTTATAAAAGTGAAAGAACTAGAGATGTAATAAGTAATAGTACAAATAATATAAAATGGAGCAAATATAACGATAAAAGATTATTAAATGATGGATATTATTATACTGGTAATAAGAAGAAAAAATAAATACTCAGGGGGAATCAAAAATGCATAAGAAAAAGAAAATAGAGTTAATAGCATTTTTAACTTCAACAAATGAAAATATTAGAAAAAGAGAATCTTGTATATTTTATGATGATTACACAATAGAATATAAAACATATCAAGAAGGACAAGAAGAATTAGTAAAATTATTACAACAAGAGAATGTAACAGATATAAATGATTTATTAACAAATCAAAAATTAAAATTTTATAATAAAGAAGATTTTCTTAAAGAATATGAAGATGAAATACTGCATCGAAAAAATTGTAATGATTATGTAAAAAATTCTGAAATAAAGAAGAAAAAAAGTAAAATAAAAGATAAAAGTAAAGTTTCTAAATTTTCAAAAATAGATAAATTTTTAAAAATCTCTATTTTAATATTAACTTCTTCAATTATAGGTTCTGCAACTGCAGTATATAGTATATTATTTGAAGATACAACTATTGATAAATCGTTAGATGATGACTTAAAAAATACTAATAGTGAAATAAAAAATTCAGATAAGATAATAAGTATATTTAATAATAATAAAATAAATACTAAAAAACGAATTTTTACTAATGCAACATATAATTATTTATATAATTATAATAATTCTTTTGCAACTAAATATATTGAAAAAAATAGCAATGTAAGAGCTGCACTTAAATGGGATGAAGTAGTTGCACAACAACTAATATTTAATAATTATAACAAAGAGGATTTAGGTAATATATTTGATTATTATGATTATAATGCTAATACTATGTATAAGGCCTATATTGATTCCATAAAACAAGAAACAATGGCTAATATAATTCAGAAAACATCACTTGAAAAAACAGATATTTTAGATAAAAAATCAGAAGAATTTTATCAAAAATATGAAATGTTAAATATAAAATTTAATATACAGACTAATAATAAAAATAAAATAAAAGTAGCTGAAGAATTTTTCAAAGAATTAAGAAAAGATATCAATTTTGATGAAGCTAATAATATAAAAACATATAAAACTTCAATATTATCAATTGTAAATGCGATGATGATAAAATGTAATGGAGTAAAAATAAATGGAATATTAAGTAAAAAAGAAACTAATTGGTTTTACAATACATGTTTAGAAATTGCAAATAAAAAGCTAAATGATAATGATAAAAAAATAGAATCAGCTGCAATTATAAATAAGGCTTTAGGAGAGAAATTTGAAATATCTTTTGAGAATATAGAAGATATTGCTATGAAAGCATTAGAAGAAGAACATTTATATAATGTATCAGATTCTGAAAGAAATTTAAAATATTATAAATCATATGATGAAGCAAAATTAAAATCTAAAAATAAAGCAAAAAAAATAAATAAAAATGAAGATTTTGATAGTATTTTAAAAGTTAACTATGATGATGTAAAAGATATTGACACTGGAACTGAAATAGAAAAAGAAACAGAAAAAAAACAAAATAATAATTCTAAAAAAAATAAGAAAAAAATTAATGAAAAAGAATCCATAAAAAATAATAATAAAAATTACAATTCAAATAATGACGACAATAATAGTAATAATAATAGCAGTGATAATAACGATAATAGCAACAATCCTGATAGCAACTATGATGATTCAAAAGAATATGATAATTATGATGAATCTAAAGAAGAGCAAGATAATTATAGTGAAATTGAAAATGATAATAATGAAAATAGTTCAAATATGCCAAAGAATAATGAAATAAAGGATATTACAGATGATTCTACAGGTGCAGTAGATCATAATGAACCATTACCTGATCCAAATTTATATAGTTCTACTAATAACATATCATCAACTATAAAAGAACAATTTAAAACATATAATATGAATGAAATTGGAAATAATAATTCATTTGTTAAAAAAATAAAATATAAATAAAGAGTAATATTAGTTAGTTATATGATTACTATTTTATTAATAAACATATTATATAATAGTTGACAATTCGGCATAATTATGTTATAATATCAGTACTTTGAAGATATAGGGGATTCAAAAAAGTACTATAATAGTTATAGGGGGTTGAATATATATGAAAACTTATATATTTGAGTATTTAGATGAAAATGATTTTAGAAAAAAGGAAAGATCAGTTAGAAAATATAATATGTTAGCTTATAAAAAATTGACTTTTAGCTTTTATCCAGAATTAAGAAAAGGGAATTTTTTAGGAGAAGAAATAAATAGAGATGAAAAAGCAAAAACTATTTCTTATGAATTAAAATTACCTACTGATGATTTATTTGCAAAAGTTCATGGTGAAATAAGATTACATTATACTGTATATTCTGATAAAGGTGTAATATTATTAACTAATATTACACCAGAGGGAATATTGGATGAAGGACATAGAGCAGAATTATCTACATATAAAGGAGTTATGGTATCAAAAACTGATCCAGAACGAGATATGTTTAAAATCAATTTGTTAAATATGTTAGGAAAATAGAGAAAAACTCTATTTTTTTGTTGCACTATTAAAGAAAGTGTGATATTATTAAATAGCAATGGACCCTTAGCTCAGTTGGTTAGAGCATC
>CANRQD010000051.1 GCA_947632685.1 uncultured Bacilli bacterium
GTTTGAAATATGGTCCTTGGAACACTGGGATAATTTCTTCTGTTCTGCAAAAGACAACATGTCTGATATAGCTGAAAATCTATTTGATGGGAGCGTGTCAGTATAATGCATATTAGTGTCTTATTAGAAGAAGCAGTAGCTTCACTTAATTTAAAAGATGATAGCATTATAGTAGATGCAACTTTAGGTTATGGAGGACATAGTAGTAAAATCTTGGAGAGAATAAAAAGAGGGCACTTATTCGCCTTTGACCAAGATAGTGAAGTTCTACCTTATAGTACCAGTCGTTTAAATACGATTGGTACCAATTTCACTATCATAAAAAGTAATTTTGTAAATATGAAAGAAAAATTATTAGAATATAAGATTACTAAGGTTGATGGTGTATTATTTGATTTAGGAGTGTCATCTCCTCAACTTGATAATGAACAAAGAGGTTTTAGTTATCATAATGATGCAAAATTAGATATGAGAATGGATAGAGATAATAAATTTTCTGCTTATGATGTAGTCAATTATTATGATATTAATAAACTTACTAATATTTTTAATAATTATGGAGAAAGTAAGTTTGCAAGAAATATAGCTAAAAAAATAGTTGAATATAGAAAAAATAAAAATATTGAAACTACATTAGAGTTAGTAGATATAATAAAATCTGCAGTACCGATGAAGTTTAGAATAGATAAACATCCGGCAAGACAAATATTTCAGGCTATAAGAATAGAGGTAAATCATGAGTTAGATGTAATAGAACCTGCATTAGAGGATGCATTATCATTACTTAATGTAGGAGGTAGAGTATCAGTAATTACATTTCATTCATTAGAAGATAGGATAGTAAAGAAATATTTCAAGAAAAAGTGTGAAATTGATTCAAAAATTAAAGGTCTTCCTAATATACCAGCTGAATATTTACCAGATTTTAAATTAGTAACAACTAAAGCAATTACACCAAGTGATGAAGAACTTAAAAATAATAATCGTGCAAGAAGCGCTAAACTTCGAGTAATAGAAAGAATAAAATAGGAGTGATAATTATGAGAAAAAAGAAAGTAAAAAAACAATTAAAAATGAGTAAATTTGAAAGATTTTTATATACTTTTGCAGTTTTTCTATTGTTGGTATCTCCTATATCTATAGTATTTTCAAAAGCTACTTTGGCAAAAGTTAATTTTGAGGTAGAACAACAAAAACGCAAAATAGAAGAACAAGAAAAAACTAATGAAGGATTATCAATGACTATTGATGAATTAGCATCACTAACAAAAGTTCAAGAGGTTGCAGAACAACAGGGATTAAGTTATAATAATAATAATATTAAAATAATTTCTGATAAATAGTAGGACGTGATATTAAATGAAGAGAAAGAAAAAAGGACGTAACAAAATTAAATATAGTAAACTTGTTATTATTCTTTCTCTTTTTTTGTTTTGTATAATGATTTTAAGAGTACTACAGCTAGCAACTGCTAAAGAAATAGATGGAACAAATTTGCAAAAATTAGCTGATAAACGAACTACTAAAACAGATGTAATTAAGGCTAAAAGGGGAAGTATTTATTCATCTGATAATGAAGCATTAGCTATAAATGTAGCTTCTTATAAAATAATTGCATATTTATCAGAAAAAAGAACTGATAATAAGGATGATCCTAAACATGTAGTTGATAAAGAAAAAACTGCTAAAGAACTATCACCAATATTAGGAATAAGTGAACAAGATATATTAGAAAAATTAAATAAAGATGCATATCAAACTGAATTTGGTAGTAAAGGGAAGGGACTTTCAGAACTAGTTAAAAATAAAATTGAATCATTAAATTTACCAGGAATAGATTTTATAGAAAGTTATAAAAGATATTATCCCAAAGGTCAATTTTTATCATATACATTAGGTTATGCTAAAAGTAATAATGAAGATGAAGATAATATAGTGGGAGAAATGGGAATTGAAAAATATTATGATAAAATATTAAAAGGTCGAGATGGTTCAGTTACATATCAAAAGGATTTAAGAGGATATAAGATAGCAGATACTCCTGAAATTAAAGAAGATGCAGTAGAAGGAAAAGATATATATTTAACTATAGATAGTAATGTTCAATTTTTTATTGAGCAATCTTTAAACAAAGCATTATCAGAATATGGATATGATTGGTTTACAATGATAGTTGCAGATGCTAAAACAGGTGCTATTTTAGGTATGGCTAATTCCCCATCATTTGATCCTAATAAAAGAGATATTGAAAATTATGTAGATTATACAATTACAGGATATGAACCAGGTAGTACGATGAAGACATATACATATATGGCAGCCTTAGAAAATGGTGTCTACAATGGTAGTGAAACATATAAATCAGGAGTTTATACAACCTCAGATGGAACAGAAATAGGTGACTGGGATAGAAATGGTTGGGGTGTTATTTCATTCGACAGAGGTTTTGCACTATCTAGTAATGTTGGAGTTATAAATTTAATAAATAGGCATATGAATGCTGCAATGTTAAGACAATATTTTAGAAAATTAGGATTTGGTCATAAGACAGGTATTCCTCTACCAAATGAGATGAGTGGAACACTTGGATTTAAGTATGAAACAGAAATTTATAATGCTGGATTTGGACAAGGTATTACAACAACACCAATTCAAAATATTCAAGCTTTAACTCCTCTAACAAATGATGGCGTTTTGATGCAACCTTATTTAATTGAGAAAATGGTTAATCCAACTACGAAGGAAGTTGTATATAAAGGTAAAAAAGAAGAAATAGAAAGAGTTGCTAGTACAGAAACTGTAGAAAAAATGAAAGCACTTATGGATGATACAGTTAATGGTACAGGAAATACAGGTAGTGGATATCGAATTGATAGTCATGAACTTATAGGAAAAACAGGAACAGCTCAAATAGCAAATGAAAAAGGTGGAGGTTATTTATCAGGAAAAGCAGATATTATTTCATCTTTTGCAGGAATATATCCCAAAAGTGATCCAAAACTTATTATTTATGCATCTGTAAAAAGACCTGCTGGTGGAAGTCAAAAACCTATTTCAAATGCTGTAAAAGAAGTAGTAATTAATGTAGGAAAATATTTGGGAACAGAACAATCAACTGTAACAGATAATATTATTGAATATGAATTACCATCATTTATAAATACAAATATAGAAAAAGTAAAAACAACATTAACTAGTAATTCTATGAATTATAAAATATATGGAAATGGTAATAAAGTTATTAAACAGTATCCATCTAAAAATGAAAAAATAACTAATAAAGATATGGTATATTTAATAACAAATGATAGTAAATATACTGTTCCAAATGTAATAGGTTTATCTAGCAAGGAAGCAACTGCACTATTAGAAATGTTAGGTTTAAAAGTAAAATTAGAAGGTAGTGGTTATGTTGTAAATCAAAGTATAGGTGAAAATACAGAAATATCTGAGGGTATGGAAATAACTTTAGCTTTAAATCCAAAATTTAATGGATAGGTGAAAATATGAAATCAAAAAGAAATATAATTTTAATTTCAATAATTTTCTTTATTATTCTTATAACAATATTAGGTATTCTATTTTATAAGATGGTACTTAATGAGATAACCGATAATGTAAAATTAGAACCAGATAAATATTTAACTGCAGTAGAAATTGATTCTAAGTCAAATTTTATACTATATATAGATAAAGATAATAAAATATCTAATATTATATTTTTAAATGGATATAGTATTGAATCATTATATAAACAAAGAATTGAAGGGAAAAGTATTCAAAAAGCAGTAGAATTGATTGTAAATAAATTAAGTAATAATAATGAATTTGATAGTAGCAAAGAATTTAAATTAATTGACTATGGTAATATTAATATATATACAGAAATTAAGAATGAATTTAATAAACAATTTGTAATATATGGTATAAATAAAGAAATTATAAGTGATAATAATACGTTAAAAGAAAAATTAAAGAGTCTTAATTCTGATTTTTTTGATAATGATGAAAAAAATATAAAGAAATTGTATAATATGTCTATTGATTTAATAAGTTCATATAAAAATATTGATACAAACACAAATACAACTTTAAATGATGAGGATATATCTAATTATTCTAATAATATTTATAATAAATTAGTAACATATAGTAAAGATGTACCAAATCAAGAAAAGAATAATGCAACTGGTCTAGATATATCTACTATTAATGCAACAAATGATTATAACCACGAATTATATCCAGAAAAAGATAGTTGGTATTATATTGAAAATGGAAAAGTTTATACTTATATTAAATTTAAATATAATAATAAAATATATGAATATTGTTATAGAGGAGAAGAAAAATATACAGAGGGTAATTGTTAAAATAAAAAAAGTAGCTATTTAGTTACTTTTTGTTTTTGGATTACTTTTTTTACTAGTTTTTTATTAAGTTGTTTAACTCCATATGTATCACCTAACATTTTACTACATTCTAAGGCAATATCATTACTAGATTGTAATGAGGTTTTAACAAAACAAGCTATATCAGGTTCTAATCTACTTTCTAATAAACCTCTAGCAATTTTATTTACATCACACTCATTTAAGTAAGATATTGGAATATTTAATGACATATATGTTATTATATCCATAGCTTCTTTCATTACTTCCTTTTTATCTTCAGTATCTTTTTTTATAAGTTTACCACTCATTGCTGTTAAATAGGCACTAGTTGAAAAATTTTTTAATTCCATATATAAACCTCCCATATATTATAATTATATCATATACTTAAAAAAATATATAAAATATTTTAACTTGATAATAATATTAATACTAATAAATATATAAGAAAATAGTTTACATATAAATGTAAATATTATGTTAAAAATATGTAAATTAAATGATATAATATGCAGTAAAGTCTAAATTGATATATAATCAAATTAATAAAAAAGGAAGTGTAATTATGAAATTTATTTCTAAATTAAATGGTTTAATATTAATAATAGTATCTTTAATACTTATATATATGGTATATAGTTTAAATTTAGTGCCATTTAAATATTTTATAATTATTGGTAGTATAGTTTTATTATTTGTTTTATTAATTTTCTTTAAATTAATAAGAAAAAAGACTGGTTTAATCAGTAGGTTATTTTTTAATATAGTATCTATTCTTTTTATAACAGGACAAATATATGTAATGACTTATATAAACGCAACTCATGATTTTATTAATAGTATAGCAGCTGAAAATTTTGAAAAAGTACCTTATGATATAGTAGTAAATTCTAATAGTAATATCGATAACGTAGGGGATTTGTATAATAAGGAAGTTAGTTATTTAAAAACAGATAAAAATTATCCAATAGTAAAATTAAAAATAAGACAAGATGTAAAATATAAAGATAAAAAAGTAAATGATGTGGATAGTTTTATTAAAAATATTTCTATGGGGAATACATCTGGTATTATTATTGAAGATAGTCATTATGAATTATTAAAAGAAGAAAATACTGATTTAAGTACAAATACTAAAGTGATAAAGCAGTATAAAATAATAGTAAAAAAAGATAAGAAGAAAGAGCAAGCAACTACCGAAGAACCATTTTTATTATATATAAGTGGAATAGATACATATGGTAAAATATCTACTATATCAAGAAGTGATGTTAATGTTTTAATGGCAGTAAATCCAAATACGGGTAAAATATTATTAGTATCTATACCAAGAGATTATTATGTACAACTACACAATACAACAGGTGTTAAAGATAAATTAACTCATGCAGGAATTTATGGTATAGATACTAGTATAAAAACAATTAATGATTTGTTAGATACTAATATAGATTATTATGTAAGAATTAATTTTTCTACATTAACTAAGACTATAGATTTATTAGATGGTATTGATGTATATTCAGATAAAGCTTTCACACCTTCATCAAATAATAAAATATATATTAATGAGGGAACGAATCATATGGATGGAGAAACTGCTTTAGCTTTTGCTAGAGAAAGATATGCTTATTCATCAGGTGATCGTAAAAGAGGTGAGAATCAGCAAGCTATTATTACTGCTGTAATTAAAAAGATGTCTAATATTGAATATATAACTAAATATAAAGATATTTTAAAATCTTTAGAAGGAACTTTTGAAACAGATATGGAATATAAAGAAATGACTAATATATTTAAGATGCAAATTGGTAAAAAGATAGATTGGCAAATAGAATCAATTAGCTTAGATGGAAAAGGTTCTAATGAACCTACATATAGTATGGGTAGTAGAAATTTATATGTAATGATACCAGATGAAGAAACTGTTGATGTTGCCAAAGAAAAATTAAATGAATATTTAAAATAGGTGATAAAATGATACATATTATCAAAAATGATTTAGGAATAACAAAAGATAAAATCGATAAAGAAATAACTAGAGTAAAAGCTCTATTGATAAATAGTGATAATGAAATTCTATTAGGGTATGGTGATAATTGTTATCAATTTATTGGAGGACATCTAGAAGCTAATGAAACTTTACTTGAATGTTTAAATAGAGAAATAAAAGAGGAAGTAGGTATTGATTTAAATGTAAAAAATATTGAACCATTTCTTTTTTTAGAACACTATTGTAATGACCACCCAGAAATATTAGAAAATAGAAATTGTAAAGTATATTATTATGCTATAAAGACAGATTTAAAACCTAATTTAGATATGACTAGTAGGACAAAACAAGAATTAGCTACAAATTTTACTTATAAATATGTAAAATTAGATGATTTTATAGAAACTGTTAAAAATAATTATAATAAGTATAATGATGCTAAAATAATAGGTGAAGAAATAATAAATGCCTATAAAATATATAAGGAGAATTATGAAAGTATTAACAATTAAAGAACCATGGGCTACTTTAATAATAGAAGGATATAAAAAATATGAATTTAGAAGTTGGAAAACTAATTATCGTGGAAAAATTTTAATACATGCTGGACTTAGTAAAGATAATATAAATTTATTTAAGGATTATAATTTAGTCTATAGTAAAGGAGAAATAATTGGTGAAGCAGAAATAACTGATTGTATTTTAGTAGATGAAAAATTTAATAAAGAATTATATAAAATAGATAATCTTGTATATAAGAACAATCATATAGGTTTATATGCTTGGAAATTAGATAATGTTATAAAATATAATAAAAAAATACCTATAAAAGGTAAATTAGGATTATGGAATTATGAATGTGATAATAAAAATAATTGAATAAATAAAGTTTTTTTGGTAAAATTAGTACTATAAAAATACTAGATAAGGTGATAATATGCAATTTGTAGAATTAAAAGAAAAAGAATTTAGAGAATTTGCTTTAAGAAATCCCTTAAAGACTTTTTTACAAACGCCAGAGATTGGAAAACTTAGAAAAAAGCTTGGTTGGAATTTATATTATGTAGGTGTAAAAGAAGATAAAGAAATTTTATGTGCTACCATGTTAGTATCCCATAAAAGACATTTTGGTAAATATGAATTTTATTCACCACGTGGTTTCTTAATAGATTTTAATAATAAGGAATTATTAAAGTATTTTGTTAATAATATCAAAAAATATATTAAAGAAAAAAATGGATATATTTTAAGAATAGATCCTTATGTAATATATAAAGAAAGAGATATAAATGGTGATATAGTTTTAAATGGGATAGATAATTCTGATATTGTAAATAATCTATTTAAATTGGGATTTAAAAAAAGTAATTCTCTAGAGCAAGTAGGATGGATGTTTTGTCTAGATTTAGATATAACTGAAGAAGAATTAAAGAAAAAAATGCGTCCATTTACTAGAAGAAATTTAAATAAAGGACTTTCAAATTCTATTCATGTAAGAGAAGTAGCTTATGAAGAGTTATCATTAATTAAAGATTTAACAGATTCTACCAGTGAAAGAAAAGGTTTTAAAAATCGTAATCTAGAATATTTTCAAACTATGCATAAATTATTTAAACCAAGAGATGAAATTAATTATATAGTTGCAGAACTTTATACAGATGAATATATAAAGAATCATAATAAAATTCTAAAAGAAGAAGAAGAAAAGTTAAAAAAATTAATTAGTATGTCATCATCTGATAAGAAGATAAACCAGGAAAAAGAAGCTATAAAAGTATTAAAAGATAAAATTTCTGATATCAAAAAATTAAAGAAAGAAAAAGGTAATATTATACCTTTATCAGGTGGTGTTTTTATAACTTATGGTGATGAAATAATATATTTATTTGGAGGTAACTATAAAGAATATATGTATTTATGTGCTCCATATATAATACAATGGGAAATGATTACTAGAGGTATAAAAGATAATAAAAAATATAGAAGATATAATTTTTATGGTATACCAGAAAATATAAATACTCATCCAGAAGGATATGGAATATATGATTTCAAAAAAGGTTTTACAGGTTACGTTGAAGAATTAATTGGTGAGTATGAATTTCCTATAGATATATTTTATTATATATTTAAATTAATATCTAAAATAAGAAAATAATACTATTTTATAGAGCTTGAAATATCAAGTTCTTTTTTTTATATCTAAAAATAGAATAAACTAGGAGGAATAATATATGTTTTTTAAAAGTATAAATAAGCGAATTAAAATAGTTTTAATTATAGTTATTATCTTATTTATTTCTATAGTTTTAAGAGTATTTAAGATACAAGTGTTTGATTATGAAAAATTAAAAGATTTAGCAAATGATTTATGGAGTAGAGATTTAGAGGTAGCTGCTGACAGAGGCAAAATTCTAGATAGAAATGGAGAGGTTTTAGCAGACAATGTTACTACAACTAGTTTAGTTTTAGTACCTAATCAAATAAAAAATAAGAAAGAGGTATCAAAAAAATTAGCTGAAATATTAAATGTAAGTGTAAAAGAAATGAATAAACATGTCTATAAAAAAACATCAATAGAAAGAGTCCATCCAGAAGGAAGACAATTATCATATGAAATAGCAGATAAAATAAATAGTATGAATTTTGATGGTGTTTATTTAGTAAAAGAATCAAAAAGATATTATCCTAATGGTAATTTACTTGCTAATTCTTTAGGTTACGTTGGAATAGATAATCAAGGTTTATCAGGACTAGAATTACAGTATGATAAAATTTTATCTGGTACAAGTGGTGCGATAAAATATTTTTCTGATGCA
>CANRQD010000052.1 GCA_947632685.1 uncultured Bacilli bacterium
CTTAGTAATGCTACTATAGCTAATGTTAATAATGACCCTCCTAATATTTTTAATCCTTTTTTACTTTTTGAATTCATTTTTTCACACCTTTCCTTATCTTGTATACTTAAATTCTAACCCCCCCCCGAGCGTTTTGTCAATATTTGCCAGGTATTTTCTCTAAAATCTAATTTATCTTGTGTAAATTATACAATTAATAATAAAACATTATTTTTAAAAAATAAAAGAGCATACGCTCATTCATTTTTTATTTTTTCTGCTAATTCATTAATTTTTCTAAATCTATGGTTTAGACCTGATTTTGTAATTTTATTACCAGTTTCAATTGAAATAATTTCACTTAATTCTTTTAGTGAGGCTTCGGGATATTTTTTTCTATATACTAATGCTTCTTTAGTCTTATCATCAAGTAATTCAACTGCTAAGTTTTCTTCTAAAATTTTTATATTTTTTAGTTGTGATGCTGCTGCATTAACAACTTTATCAATATTTGCTTGTTCACAATTATTTAATCTATTTGTATGATTTATTTTATCATGATAGGTTCTAATATTCTCAAAATATAATACTGCTTTTACTGCACCAATTATTTTTATAAAATCACTTATTTTTTCTGCTTCTTTTATATATATCATATAACCTTTATCTCTATTTAAAATCTTAGCATTTAAATCAAAGATATTTAACAATTTTTGAACAAATACAGCTTCATCTGGTCTTGATATTAAAAGTTCCATATGATACCTAGATGTTTTAGGATCATTAATACTGCCTTGTGATAAAAATACTCCTCTTAAATACGCTCGTATTTCTTCATTAGCGCCTACTATATATTCTGGTGGTATTAATAAATAATTTTTATTTTCATCTAAAAATCCAATATCTTTTGCAATCAACTCTAATTTGTTTTCTATAATTATTACATATAAATCTTTTTTACTAAAATTAAGATTATTTTTTATTTCAATATTTACATTTATCTCATATAATTTTTCTATTAAGGTGACTATTCTATCTTTTATATTTATATTTTCTGTAGTTAAAAATAATTTATCATTATCTATATATCCATTATTTCTAATAAAACCTGATAACTCTGCAATTATTTCAGATTTTGTTCTTTCTATGAATGCTATTTCATTTTTTATATTTGTTGTATATGACATTTTACTACCTCATTAAATAAGAAAATATTAAAGAACTCAATTTAATACTATTATGTCTTAATGTATTATCTTCAACTACCAATAAATCAGACTCAATCAATTCTACATTTAATTTATTTAATTTGCCATAATCTATTTTTACTGGATCTTTTTGCTCTTCAGTTTCATATTTTTTTGCAATCTTCTTATCAATTGTAGTATTACTAGCAATTACAACATCTATTCTTTTATTATCTAAATATCTATTTAATAATTCTATATGATCTCCTACTGTATAATTATCAGTTTCACCTGGTTGTGTAACTGCATTACATAAATACATTATTGGAGCCTTTGCTTTATTTAATGAATTTTTTACCTCTGAGCATATAATGTTTGGAAGAATACTAGTATATAGACTGCCCATACTAAAAATTATTAGATCTGCTTCTTCTATTGAGGTTAATACTTCACTCAAAACTTTTGGTTCTTCCTTATAATAAATTTTTTCAAATTTTCTATGTGATTTTGTTATTTGTTCTTCACCTTCTACGATATTTCCATTAATATCTTTTCCCATTAGAGTTAAATTAGAATCTTCTGAAATAGGTAATACTTTATGTTTTACATCTAAAAGTTTTGATAAACATGCAATAGATTCTTTTAATGAACCTGTTATTTCTAACATTGATGTTAAAATTAAATTTCCTACTGTATGACCATTTAAATCACTTGAGGTATTAAATCTATAGCTCATCATCTTTTTTATTGGTTCATCAGTTCCAGATAAATTTGTAATTACTTTTCTAATATCTCCAACTGCTGGTGTATTAAATTCACGTCTAAGTTTCCCAGTTGATCTACCATTATCAGATACTGTTATAATTGCGGTAATATCTACGGGAAATTCTTTTAAACCTCTTAATAAGTATGACATACCTGTGCCACCACCAAGTACAACTACTTTTTTATTCATATAATCACCCCAATATAATTATATAGTATTTACTAAAAAAAAACGATATTTTTATCGCTTTTTTATTTTTATAATTATACTATCTATTTAACATATCATCTTTCATTTCTTCTTTACTTTTATAAAATAATGGACGTTTTTCTTTTTGAGATTGATCACCTTCATATAGATTACCAAAAGAATTTATAAGTTTTTTTCTATAAAGTCTAAATAATTTAAGTCCAATAAGAAATAAAATTATTGATACAATTCTAGCTATTTTAAAATTTCCTAACATTAAACTATCAGCACGTGAGCCTTCAATAAAAAATCTTATAACTGAATACCACATCAAATATAAACCTGTAACTTGTCCTTTTTTTACTTTACTTTTTCTTCTAAATACTAACAATACTATAAATCCAATAAAATCAAATATCGATTCATATAAAAATGTTGGTGTTCTATATTCTCCTAATATGTACATACCATTAATTATAAAATTTGGTAAGTGTAGATTTTTTAAATGTTCTAATGTTGTTACTGCTCCATAAGCTTCACTATTAAAGAAATTTCCCCATCTACCTATTGCTTGTCCAAGAATTAAACCTACAACTATAATATCAATCATTTGTAAAATATCAACATTATATTTTTTACAATTAACAATAACACTTATGGTACCTGCAATCATACCACCATGTATAGCGAGTCCACCATTCCATATTTCTAATATTTCAATTGGATTTGATAAATAATAATCAAGATTAAATAATACATAATATATTCTAGCACCAATTATCCCCCATACTATAGTGCTAAAAGCCATATTACTAACAATATCAGTATCTAATCCTCTTTTTTTGCATTCAAAATATATTACAGTACAAGCAGATAATGCTGCTAAAAATATAAATATTGAATACCAGTATATTTGTATAAATCCTAAATCTAATGCAATTCTATTCATATTTCTTTACCCCTTTTATTATTGGTTTTATTATTATATTTTCTATTAAAAAATTTACTATTGATAAAAGTACGGCTACAAAAAAAGCTACAAAAATATTTTCTAGTTGAAAATGCTTACCAAATATCCAATCAGTTAATTTTAACATAAATAAATTAATAAATAAGTAAAAGACTCCCAAGGTAACACCTGTTATTGGAATAGTTAATGTTACCAAAATTGGTTTTATGGTTTTATTAAGTAATGATAGTATTATTACAATTAAAATTGAATAGATAAGATAATGACCAATATCAATATAAACGCTATCAAATAAGTTTGTTACAATTATAAATGATATTGTATAGCCAACTATATATAATAAGCTTTCAAAAATTTTATTTATACGTAATTTTTTCTTATCTTTGATAACTAATTGCAAGTAGCTCACCTCTTTAGAATTCTATTCAAAAACTGGCCTGTATATGAAGTTTTTATCTTACTTATTTCTTCAGGTGTTCCTGTTGCAACTACATTACCTCCTAAATCTCCACCTTCTGGTCCTAAGTCAATAATATAGTCTGCAACTTTAATAACATCTAGATTATGTTCTATGACTACTACTGTATCACCATTATCTACTATTTTTTGTAAAATTGCAAGTAACCTTTTTATATCATCAGTATGAAGACCAGTAGTTGGTTCATCTAATACAAATAATGTTTTTCCAGTTGCCTTTTTTTGTAATTCTTTAGCAAGTTTTACTCTTTCAGCTTCTCCTCCAGATAAGGTTGGAGCACTTTGACCAAGTTTTATATAACCAAGTCCTACATCCTCTAATACTTGTAATTTATTTTTTATCTTTGGCACATTTTCAAAAAATTTTAAAGCCTCTGATACTCTCATATCTAACACTTCAGCAATATTTTTTCCTTTATATTTTACTTTTAATGTTTCTCTATTATAACGAGTACCATGGCAGACTTCACAATCTACATAAACATCTGGTAAAAAATGCATTTCTATTTTTTTTACACCATCACCACGACATGCTTCACAACGTCCTCCCTTAACATTAAAAGAAAATCTATTTTTTTCATAACCATACATTTTTGCTTCTTTAGTAGTTGTAAAAAGGGTTCTTATATCATCAAATACACTTGTATAAGTAGCTGGATTACTTCTAGGAGTTCTACCTATTGGAGATTGAGAAATATCTACAATTTTATCTATATTATCTAAGCCATTTATTTTTTTATGCCCACCTGGTATAACTTTTGATTTATATAATTTTTGGCTAACAGCTTTACATAGAATTTCGTTAATTAAACTACTTTTTCCACTTCCAGAGACACCTGTTACACATGTAAATGTTCCTAAAGGTATTTTAACATCAATATTCTTTAAGTTATTCTCTTTAGCGCCAACAATTGTTATAAATTTTTTATTTCCTTTTCTTCTTGTTTTTGGAACATCAATACATAATTTACCACTTAAATATTTTCCAGTAATACTATCTTTATTTTTCATAACCTCAGCTGGAGTTCCTTGAGCCATAACATATCCACCGGCATCTCCTGCACCAGGACCAATATCAACTAGCATATCAGCTGCTAACATTGTATCTTCATCATGCTCAACAACAATTAAAGTATTACCTAAATCTCTCATTTCTAAAAGTGAATTTATTAGTTTTTCATTATCCCTTTGATGAAGACCAATACTAGGTTCATCTAAAACATATAAAACTCCTGTTAGTTTAGAACCTATTTGAGTAGCAAGTCTAATTCTCTGTGCTTCTCCACCAGATAATGTTGCTGCACTTCTAGCTAAAGTTAAATATTCTAGACCAACATTTTTTAAGAAATCTAGTCTAGCTTGAATTTCTTTAATTACCAGATCAGCAATTTTTCTTTTCTCTTTAGATAATTTTAAGTTATTAAAAAACTCTATTAATTCTTTAATACTCATACATGTTACTTCATAAATATTTTTATTATTTATTTTAACCGCTAATACAGAATCTTGAAGTCTTGAACCATTACAAACTTCACAAGTATTCTCTATCATATAATTTTCTAACCATTCTCTTATCCAAGTACTACTAGTTTCCATATAACGTCTTTCAAGATTATTTATGATACCTTCATAAAAATCTTTATTATTCATAATATTTCCACCTTTAGTTTTATAATTAAAATGAATAATATCTGGTGAACCATATAAAATTATATCTTGATGTTTTTTTGATAATTTTTTAAAAGGTTTATCCATATCTATTTTATAATGTTTACAAGTACATTCTAATTTTTTATAATAAATTCCTTCTTGATCATCACTTAATGTTTTTATACAACCTTCATTAATACTTAAATCCTTATTTGGAATTACTAAATTTTCATCTATACTCAATTTTATACCTAAACCTTTACATTCAGGACAAGCTCCAAATGGTGCATTAAAACTAAATAGTCTAGGTTCTATTTCTGGAAGTGAAAATTCACAATATGGACAAGCAAAATTTTCTGAAAATACTATTTCTTTTTTATTTTCTCCTAATATTTCAACTACTACTTTACCACTAGCTAATTTAGTAGCTAATTCTACTGCCTCACTAATTCTACTTCGAGAATCCTCTTTTACTACAATTCTATCAATTATTACATCAATATCATCTGCTTTATTTTTTTCTAAAATAATTTCTTCGGATAAATCATAATTTTGTTTATTAACTCTTACTCTAACGTAACCATCTTTTCTTAATTTATCTAATAAATCCTTATGCGTACCTTTTTCATGATGAACAATAGGTGCATATATAATAATTTTGGTTCCTTCTTCATATTCTAATATTTTATTAGTAATTTCTTCAACACTTTGTTTTGTTATGGGAATATTATGATTTGGACAATAAGCTGTACCTGCACGAGAAAATAATAATCTTAAATAATCATAAATTTCTGTTACAGTACCAACTGTAGATCTTGGATTTTTACTAGTAGTCTTTTGATCAATACTAATTGCAGGTGATAATCCTTCAATACTATCAACATCCGGTTTTTCACTACCACCTAAAAATTGTCTAGCATAACTAGATAAGCTTTCAACATATCTTCTTTGTCCTTCAGCATAAATTGTATCAAAAGCTAAACTACTTTTTCCACTCCCTGATAAACCCGTCATAACAATTAATTTATTTTTAGGAAGTTCAATACTAATATTTTTTAAATTATTTTCTCTTGCTCCTTTTATAACTATTTTATTATCCATAATATATCACCTGCAACATATTATAACAGATTAAATCAAAAATTAAAAGCAAACATCTACATATTATTTGCTTATTTATAAAAAATATCCACAACTATTGTGGATAAATTAATTTGATTTCATTTCAAAAAGTATATCTCTAAGTTCCATAGCTCTCTCGAAATCTAAATTTTTTGCTGCTTCTCGCATTTCTTGTTCTATTTCTTCTATAGTATGTACTATTTCTTTCTTTGTTAATTTTTTATTATTACTATTTTCTTTATTTAAATCTACATTACTAATAACTTCTCTTATTTCTTTTTTGATTGTAGTAGGTATTATATTATTTTTCGTATTATAATCTTCCTGAATTTTTCTACGTCTTTTAGTTTCTTCTATAGCTTCTTTCATAGAATCTGTTATTTTATCTCCATACATGATAACATGACCATTAGCATTTCTGGCACATCTACCTATAGTCTGAATTAAACTTCTGGTACTTCGTAAAAAGCCTTCCTTATCAGCATCTAATATTGCAATTAATGATACCTCTGGTATATCTATACCTTCTCTTAATAAGTTTATACCAACAACTACATCATACTTTCCAATTCTTAAATCATGAATTATCTGAAGTCTTTCCAATGTTTTAATCTCTGAGTGCAAATAAGCAACTTTTATATCTAAATCCTTTAAATAATTAGTTAATTCTTCACTCATCCTAATAGTTAATGTTGTTACTAATATTCTTTCATTTTTTTCTATTCTATTTCTTATTTCTTCTATTAAATCATCAATTTGGCCTTCTGTTTTTCTAACCTCAACTGTTGGATCTAATAATCCTGTAGGTCTTATTATTTGTTCTACATAATAATTATTAGTATATTCTAATTCTAATTCACCTGGTGTTGCAGATATATAAATAGCTTGATTTATTTTTTTCTCAAATTCATCATATTTTAGAGGCCTATTATCTAAAGCACTTGGAAGACGAAAACCGTATTCAACTAAATTCATCTTACGAGCTCTATCTCCATTATACATTCCTCTTACCTGTGGTAGCGTAACATGTGATTCATCTACAACTAATAAGTAATCATCTGGAAAAAAGTCCATTAATGTTGTAGGCGTCTCTCCCTTACTCCTTCCTGCCATAGGAGCAGAATAATTTTCTATACCAGAACAAAATCCTGTTTCTTCTAGCATTTCTATATCATAATTAGTTCTTTGCTCTAGTCTTTCTGCAGCTAAAAGTTTATTATCAGCTTTAAGTTCTATTAATCGTTCTTTTAACTCATTTTTAATCCTTTTAATAGCTTCTTTTAATTTATCATCACTAACTACAAAGTGACTTGCTGGAAACAAACTAATTGTTTTTTTATTATTTAAAACTACACCTGTTAATGAATCAATTTCACTTATTCTATCTATTTCATCTCCAAAAAATTCTATTCTATAACCTTTTGTATTTTCGTAAGCAGGGATTAATTCTAAAATATCTCCTCTTACACGAAATGTTCCTCTTTTAAAATCTAAGTCATTTCTTTCATATAACATTTCAACTAATTTTGTTAATACTTTATTTCTTTCTACTTTATCTCCAACCGTTAAAGTAATCATTTTATTTTTATATTCATCTACTTCACCAATTCCATAAATACAAGAAACACTAGCTACTACTATAACATCATCATAAGACAATAAACTACTAGTAGCTTCATGTCTTAATTCATCTATTTCATCATTTATTGATGAATCCTTTTCAATATAAGTATCAGTTGAAGGTACATAGGCTTCTGGTTGATAATAATCATAATAAGAAACGAAATAGCAAACATGATTCTCTGGGAACAACTCCTTGAGCTCACTATATAATTGGCCAGCGAGTGTCTTATTATGAGCTAAAACAAGAGTAGGTTTATTTACTTTTTCAATCACATTTGCAACTGTAAAAGTTTTACCGGTTCCCGTAGCTCCTAGTAAAACCTGATGTTTCTTGCCCTCATTGATACCTTCTACTAACTTTTCTATAGCCTGTGGTTGATCTCCATTTGGTTTATATTTTGATACTAATTTAAACATAGTCAACACTTCCTTAATTTTAGTATGTTTATTAACACTCTAATAATTCGTATTTCAAATTAAATTATTATTGAATGAACAAAACAAGAAAACGACAATATGTCCCTGTAATTATTTTTTCTTATTTTTGAAATTTTAGTTAAATTACTCATATAAATAAATATTCTTTTTTAACTATTAACTACTTTCTAATACTTTTTCTACTTCATTTATTAATTGTTCTTTATCAGGTATGTAATAGGTATAAGTTGAAGCAAAAATATTATTTGCTAAACCACCTAAAGCAAATTCTAAAGCAACTTTGTCTTTTTCAGCACAGAGTATGATACCAATAGGTTTTCCATCTTCTTTTGAATTAATGACTTTTTCATAATAATTTAAATACATGTTCATTTGCCCTAAATTTTCTGCTTTTAGTTTATTCATTTTTAAATCTATTAAGACATAAGATTTTAAAAATTTATTATAAAATACCATATCAACATAGTAATCAATATTATTAAGTGTGATTCTTTGTTGAGAGCCTACAAACATAAAACCCTTACCAAGTTCTAGTAAAAAGTCTTCTATGTGTCTAATTAATTTATATTCTAAATCTTTTTCTAAAAGAGGTTTAGGTTCTTTTATTCCTAAAAACTCAAAGACATA
>CANRQD010000053.1 GCA_947632685.1 uncultured Bacilli bacterium
TAAATTGCTTGAGAGATATTATATATCATTACAAAACTTATTGCACAACAATTGTGCACTTTCAATAATAATCTACATGTAATTTATGGGTATTTTTCTTCTTTTAATAAAGATTGAATTTTATATGGGTAAGTGTTATAATATAGAATAGGCGAGGTTATTTATGAAAAGAAAGATAATTAAACTAAAAAATAAATTAATAGAAGGAATTAAAAGAGTAAAAAAAGAACATCTTATCATGAAATATATGAAGAATAATGTTTTATTTTTGACTTTTGTTATATCATGTGTTGTAAATTCTACTATACTTAGATTTTTTACAATGCATACATTAGAAAATTATTTAGCTATTAAACCTATTTTAGCAGATGTTAGTATAATGGTTGTAGTTGGTGCATTTGGGTATTTATTAAAACCTAAAAATAGGTTTGGATACTATTTATTTTTTGATATATTATTTTCAGCTATATGTATGATTAATTCTATATATTATACTTTTTATACATCTTTTGCATCTGTTTCAATGTTATCACTTACACAATATATAACAACAGTTGGAGATGCAGTTGTAGAAAATGTATTGCAGATAAAAGATTTAATATATTTATTAGGACCTATATCATTAATACTTGTTCATATAAAATTAAAAAAGAGCAATTACTATAAAAAAGTTGAAGTAAAATCTGAAAGAAAGAAAAGAGCAATTAAAACTTTATCCGTAGGTGCAGGCTTAGTACTTTTATTTATTGTTACATTATCATCTTTAGATATAAGTCGTTTTGCTAAACAATGGAATAGAGAATATATAGTTATGAGATTTGGTATTTTTATATATCAAGCAAATGATATAGTTACATCATTACAACCTAAAATAAATTCTTTATTTGGATATGATAATGCAATGAAAAATTTTAAAGAATATTATAAAGATAAAGAAGATAAGCAAACTAATAAATATACTGATATATTCAAAGATAAAAATGTATTAGTAATACATGCTGAGAGTATGCAAAGAAATTTATTTGATAAAAGTTTTAATGGAGTAGATGTTGTTCCAAATTTAAAACGTATTGCAAGTGAAGGAATGTATTTCTCTAATTTCTATTCACAAGTTAGTGTTGGTACAAGTAGTGATTCTGAATTTACATATAATACATCTTTAATGCCTACACAAAGTGGTACTGCATTTGTTTCTTATTTTGATAGAAAATTTAATGCTACTCCACAATATATGAATGATTTAGGATATTATACGTTTGTTATGCATGCTAATAATGCAGATTTCTGGAATAGAAGAAGCATGTATAATAGTTTAGGATATCAAAAATTTTATAGTAAAGAAAATTATGATGTTACACAAGAAAATACTATAGGTCTTGGATTAAGTGATAAGGAATTTTTTAAACAATCAGTTACAAAATTAAAAAAGATTGATGAAAAAAATGATAAATGGTATGGACTTATGATAATGTTAACTAATCACACTCCATTTTCAGATGTAGAAAAATATGGTGAATTTGATCTTAGTAGTAAAACTACTATAACAAATGAAGATGGTACAACAGAGGAGGTAACATATCCATACCTAGAAGGCAGAAAATTAGGTAATTATTATAAATCAGCCCATTATGCTGATCAAGCTTTAGGAGATTTGTTTACTGAACTTGATCAAAATGGATTACTTGATAATACAGTAGTAATAATTTATGGTGATCATGATGCTAGAATATCTAGAAAAGAATATGATTTTGAAGCTAATTATGATAGTACTACAGGTACTAAATTAGATAAAGATGATCCTAATTATAAAGAATATGATACATATCAATATGAATTAGGTAGAAAAGTTCCTTTTATAATTTGGACTAAGGATATGAAAGGAACTAATCTAAATATGGAAGTTACTGATGTAATGGGAATGTATGATGTAATGCCAACTATTGGTAATATGCTAGGATTTCATAATGAATATCAATTAGGTCATGATATATTTAATATTAAATCTGATAATATAGTTGTATTTCCTAATGGAAATTGGGTAACCAATAATATATATTATAATAGTCAAAAAGGTGAATATTATTCTATCAATAATTCTGCTATTAGTGAAGATGAAATAAAACAAAATAATAGTTATGCTACTAAACTACTAAATGTTTCTAATAATATCATAGTTTTTGATTTATTAAAAAAACAAGAAGAAGAAAAACAAGTATTTAATAATTCGAATGAAGGGAGTTAGTTATGGCTAGAAAAATCAGAAGGAGACCAAAGAAAAAGTTATTTGTAATAATAATAGTATTTGCATGCTTATTAATAGGCTTAGGAATTTATTTTTCCATATCTAATAAAAATACTGTAAAAGAGCATAAAGTAGTTTCTAAAATACCTAGTTATGGTTATACATTAAAAAGTAATAAAAGTTCACAATATAAAAAATTATTTCAGGAATTAAAGGAAACTTTAACTGCTGATAAAGTAGATGAGAAAAAATATGCAAAAACTATTACTAAGATGTTTATTGTTGATTTTTATTCTTTAAAAGATCATGTTGCTAAAACAGATGTTGGTGGTGTTGATTTTGTTCATAGTGATGCTTTAGATAATTTTATTGTTAATGCTGAAGATACACTATATAAATATGTAGAAAGTAATATATATGGACAGAGAAAACAAGAATTACCAGAAGTTTCTGAAGTTAATATCAAAAGTGTAGAAAAAACTCAGTATACTTATAATGATAATATTGATGAAAATGCTTATGAAGTACAAGCTTCATGGACATACAAAGATAAATCAGTTGCTGATGGATATCAAACTGATGCTACATTTATATATATGCATGATGGAAAAAAATTAGTTTTAGTTGAAGTATTGAATGGTGAAGAAGAGGAAGAAGACGAAGATTAGTAGTTTTCTTTTTTTAACCTATGTTATAATATATAGCAATGTAGGGGGAGTTTTATATGGAGCCATACCTTTAAGTAAAACTAAAGTAATAGATATGAAAGATATAATTGAAACAATAATCTTTAATGCAGATTTTGATATTGGTTAAGTTGATTTAAATTATTTTGGTATGGAAATAATGTGAGATTTAAAGAAAAATGAAAAAATATTAAAGAAAAGCAATTAGTTAATTCCTTCTTTTTTGAAACTTTTAGTAAAGTATGATAGAATATATAAATAAAAGAGGAGATTATTATGATAGAACATAAGCCTAGTAGAAAGTTTAGACCAATAATAAAACTATTTTTGTGTTTAATTTATTTTGCTATAATATGTATTTTAGTATTTGTATCATTTAGACTATTTCAGAAAGATCAAAGAATAGTTAGTTGGAATGAGGTCTCTTCAACTGATGAATATTCATATCTTAAAATATCTCAAATGTCAGAGGCATTTGCAGTTACTGATGATAATAAACAAATTCATTTTGTTATAGTACAAGATGAAACATTAGAATGGCATACATATTTAATTGCTATTAGAAAAGAAGATTATAATAATTATAAAAGTATTATTGATTATTCATATGAAAGAACTAATGATAAACCTGAGGATATAACTGTATATGGTTACCCTAAAAAAATTACTAAAAATATAAAAGAATTAGCTATTAAAAATATTGTGAATTTTGTACCAATAGAAAATAAAACAGTAATAACTGCTGATAATTTTGAAGAATATATGACTAATACTTATTTAGATACAACTATTCCTAAAACTCATAAAACTAACTATATTATAGTATCATTACTTGTACTTGCTTTAATATTATTTATATTAATAATCTTTACTATATTTGATAAAGATAGAATTGTAGATGAGGTAGAGGTAATTGTAGAAAAAGGAAATGATAAGTTAAAGAGAAAAAAATAAAAAGAGGAGTAGATATAATGCATTTTAAATATAAGACAAATGGTACTTGTTCTAAAGAAATAGATTTTGATATTAATAATAATAAAATAAGTAATGTATCTTTTACAGGAGGGTGTAATGGTAATTTAAAAGCTATAGCCAGTCTAGTAGAAGGTAAAGACATAGATTATGTAATAGAAAAATGTAAGGGTATTAATTGTAATAATAAGAATACATCTTGTGCAGATCAATTAGCTCAAGCATTAGAAAGTATAAGAAGGGATTAATATGAAGAAATATTTATATGAATATATAAAAAGTATAGATTTAATTTTAAAAGATGATAAAAATATTAATTATAAAAAATTAAAAGAAGAACACTTAATAAAAATAAATTTCTTTCAACATGAAAGATTAATACATTTAATTGTTACTTTATTTTATGCATTATTCACATTTATAATATTTTATTTTAGTAAAATATTTATACCATTTATTTTTATAGCGTTAATATTAATAATATTTTTAATCTTTTATGTAATTCATTATTTTAGATTAGAAAATGGAGTCCAATATCTATATAGACAATATGATATGATAGAAGAAAGGATTAAAAAGAATGAAAAGTAGTAAAACAATTAATATTATTTTAGGATTAATTTTTTTATCAGCTGGAATAATACTATTTGGTAGTAATTTAAAATTATGGGATATAAAATCATTTTTTAAAGGATGGTGGACACTATTTATAATAATACCATCTTTAATAAATTTAATTAGAGGTGGAAATATTATATCTTCACTAACTGCTACTATTATTGGAATAATATTATTACTTATTGCTATGGATATAACAAATTGGTCTTTTATTTCTAAAATTTTTATACCTATAATATTTATATATATAGTTATATTACTAATATTTATTTGTAAAAATAGAAAAGATAAATCTAAAGTAAAAAGAGCTAATGTTGATGATAAACTTATAGCAATATTTTCTGGAAAAGATGAAATAGTTGATAAAAAATCATATAATGGAACTTGTTGTATTTCATTACTTGGAGGTATAGATTTAGATATTAGTAATACTAAAATAAATAAAGATATTATAATTGATTGTATTTCAGTATTTGGAGAGATTGATATAAAAACTCCTAAAAATGTTAGTATAAAAACAAATGGTATTCCAATATTTGGAGGAATAAAAAATAAGACTTTAGGAAGGGGAGATAAATCTCCTACAATTTATATTAATTATATAAGTATATTTGGAGGAGTAAATATTAAATAATATTACACTCTTTTTTTATTTATGATGTATATAAAAAGTTATTTAATAGTTATTAATTTAAATTTTTTTACAAATACTATATAATATATATAGGAGGATATTATGAAAGAATTAGAAGATAAATATATTGAATTATTATTAAAAAGATGTCTTAATTTTAATAAAAGTAAATCTTTATTTATTAGTTATGATATAGTAAATAAGGATTTTGTATCAAAAGTTATTAATAAAGCTAAATCTATGGGAATTAGTGATATCTTTACAGATGTTACAGATATTAATCTTACTGTTGAAAAACTAAAAAATATAGAAATTAGTAATATTGAAAAAGATCCATATTTTAATAAAAATATGTGGAATGAATATGCTTTAAAGAATGCAAACTTTTTAATGCTTGAAACAGAATTTCCACACTATATGGATAAAATTGATCCCTCAATAATTACTGAAGCAAAGAAAATAAATCGCAAAACTAGAGAAATTTTTAGGGAAAAAGAATCGTCTTATCAAATACCTTGGTGTATTGCTGCAGTACCTAATGAAGTATGGGCTAAAAGTATTTTTCCAAACGATGATGATGCCTATAACAAATTATATAAAGTGATATTTGATGTATGTATGGTTAATGAAGAAAATCCTATTGATAATTGGGAAAAATATTTAGAAAAAGTAAATTATTTTTCAAATAAATTAAATAATATGAAAATTAAAAAGATGCATTATAAAAATAGTTTAGGAACAGATTTAACTATAGAGCTTCCAAATGGATATATTTTTGCTAGTGCTAGTGATGATTCAGAAGATATGTTTGTTAATATGCCTAGTTATGAAATATTTACATCTCCAAATTATTTAAAAACAGAAGGAATAGTCTATAGTTCTAAGCCTTTAGTATATGCAGGGGGATTAATAGATGAATTTTATATAGAATTTAAAGAGGGTAAAGTAGTTAACTATGATGCTAAAGTAGGTAAGGAGATTTTAAAAGGTATTATTGAAACTGATAGTAATTCTTGTTATTTAGGAGAGGTCGCTTTAGTAAATAATGATTCACCTATTTCAAATACAGGATTAGTTTTTGGAACAACCCTATTTGATGAAAATGCATCATGCCATTTAGCATTAGGAGATGGATTTTCTGAATGTATAAAAAATGGAAACTCTATGACAAAAGAAGAATTACTAGCTAGTGGTATTAATAAATCTATGCAACATGTTGATTTTATGATAGGAACACCTGATTTAGAAATAGAAGCAGAAACAGAAACTGGTAAAGTATCAATTTTTAAAAATGGAAATTTTTGTATCTAAATATAGTATTATTATAGTAACATAGTAACTTGCTAGTTACTTTTTTAAATTTTATGATATAATTTAGTAGGTGGTAGTATGAGTAATATATATGATTATTTAGATAAGTATGGTAACAAAACATTTGATGAAATTGAATATACTGAAATAGACAATATAATATTTACTCAAATACTATATATGAATTTTAATGATATAGTAAGTCCATCTGAAGATAAGATTAACTTAAAAGAAGCTGCCAATATATTTATTAGTAAAGGTCGTAAATGTTTTATAAGAAAGGCATATAACTTATTAGTAGCAATAAAAGATAAACCCAGATATAAAAATTTATTACTTTCAAACTATATATATAAATTAACAGAAGATGAACAATTTGGCGCTATGACTATAGATATTAATGATAAATTAAGATGTGTTGTTTTTGAAGGAACAGATAATACTATAATAGGTTGGAAAGAAGATTTTAGTATATCTTATCTTTCATTAATACCTGCTGCTAAAGATGCTATAAAGTATTTAAAAAAAGTATCTAAATTTAATAAAAATATTATAGTAACAGGTCATTCTAAAGGAGGATATTTAGCTATAATTTCAGCTATATATTCTAATATGTTTATAAAATATAAACTAAAAAAAATATATTCCTTGGATGGTCCTGGTATAAAAAAAGAAGAACTTATATCTAGAAAATTCAACTCAATAAAAGGAAAATATATAAAAATAATACCAAAATCTAGTATTGTAGGTAAATTATTTTATGATATAGATGATCCTATTGTATGTAATACTAAAACAATGGGATTTGTAGGACACTCAGTATTTTATTGGACTTTAGATAATGATAAATTCAAAAGAGATAAATTAACTAAATATAGTATAGATTTAGATAATTATTTTACTGCTTGGCTTGAAAGTTATAATAAAGAAGATCTCGAGTATTTTAGTAATTATATTTTCAATTTATTAGATAATTATAATATTAAATTAACAGAAGATATAAAAAATATAAATAAAAAAAATTATATAGATATAATTGATAATTTAAGAAAAATTGATCCTAAATTTAAAAATATGTTAAAGGACTTTTTATATTATGTTAAAAATTATTATATTGGTGATATGAAAAGAAATATACCTTTGATATCAAATATTTATGATAAGCTAGTAAAAAATGAAATATAATTAGTGATATAATTGTAATGATAATGAATTTAGTATTTGTGTAAATAATTTAAATAAAGATAGTATTATATGGAGTATGGTGAACTATAATGAGTAAAAATTTAAGGAGAGTAGGTCATATTGATGTAGCTAGAGGAATTGCTATTATTTTAATGGTATTTGGTCATGGTATACCAGTAGATATTAGAAGAAGTATGATTTTCTCGTTTCATATGCCAATTTTTATTATTATTAGTGGTATGTTTTTTGATGATTCAAGAACATTAAAAGAAGTTATAGTTAATATATTAAAAAAATTAGTATTACCTATTTTTGTGACATATTTTGTTTATTATATAATAACATATTCGCGAGGTAATCCTATAAATATATTTGTAATTATTAAACAATTATTACTAGCACAATATTATTTACATACTTTTTTTCCTGATATACCATCAATTGATTTTCTTTATTTTTTAGCACTTTTAGCTAGTTTAAGGATTTTATTTTATTTTGTTATAAAAATTTTTAATAAAGATATTATTAATAGTGGATTATTTTGCTTATTTTTATCGTTTTTAGGATTATATTTAAATAAATGTGGGATACATCTTCCATGGAGTCTTGATATTGCTTTTACAACTATTATATTTTTTTGGTTTGGATATTTATGTAGAAATGATAAAGAACTTCAAAAATTAGATTTAAAAAAAATTTCAATATTGTTGTTAATTTATATAGTAGGATTACAATTTGGTAGTATGGAGATGGCTATATGTGTATATCCTAACTATTTATGCTTTATTAATTCAATATGTGGTTCTTTGCTTGTACTTAAAATTTGTTATTATATTAATAAATATTATAGTTGTATATCAAAAATATTACAGTGGTATGGAAAAAATTCTATTATAATTTTATGTACTCATCTATTAGAAAAAAGATTAATTGATTATAGTCTATTAGGTATAGATAATGGCTATATAGTGTGTTCTATAGAAGTAATAGTTATTACAATTATGGTTTTTTCAATATGTAAAATTACCAATTTTATATCTAGAAAAATTATAAAGGAAAATATTTATGTTAGTTAATTAAATTTATAATTTTTCTTTTTTTTATTCATATTATAAAAGTTTACAATAAGTAATTTCCTTTATTGACAAAATATTTGATAATAGAGTATTATAAATTTAATAGGATATAGAATTATGGTGAAGTAAATGAAAAAGATAAGAAATAATAAGGGATTTACATTAGTAGAGATATT
>CANRQD010000054.1 GCA_947632685.1 uncultured Bacilli bacterium
TAGCACCTACACCATGAAGTCCTCCTGATACTTTATATCCTCCTCCTCCAAATTTTCCACCAGCATGCAATACTGTATATACAGTTTCTACTGTACTTTTACCAGTTTTCGGATGTTTATCTACAGGAATTCCACGTCCATCATCTTTTACTGTTATAGTATTTTCAGTTCCAATACTCACTTCAATATGCGTACAATAACCAGCAAGAGCTTCATCAATTGCATTATCAACTATTTCCCAAACAAGATGATGTAATCCCCTTGAAGAAGTTGTTCCTATATACATTCCTGGACGTTTTCTTACTGCTTCTAATCCTTCTAATACTTGAATTGAAGATGAATCATATTCTTTTTCTACTATTTCAGTCATATTTATTGCCTTCTTTCTATATTTCCATTATTTATTTCATATATATATGCATCTTTTATATACTTTGACTTTATATTTTTTAAATCTGTAGTTGTAATTATACTTTGGATATCATTATTTATATATTCTAATAATTTATTTCTTTTTTTTATATCAAGTTCACTAAATATATCATCTAATAATAATATAGGTTTTGTCTTTTTATATTCCATAAAAATATCTATTTCAGCTAATTTAAAAGCTATTATCGAAACCTTTTGTTGTCCTTGTGAACCAAAATATTTTAAATTATTTTTATTCAAAGAAAAAACTAAATCATCACGATGAGGTCCATATAATGTCATACCATAATTTAATTCCTTCTTATATTCACTATTAAATTTATTTTTTAATACATTATAAATAGTTTTTTCAGAAAAATCTTCTATATCTACATTAGTTTCATATGTTACACACAAATTTTCTTCACCAGTAATTTCTTTATAAATAGAATTAATATTATTATTAATGTAGTCAATATATTTTTTTCTTTCTTGATATATTATTATAGCCTTTTCAATTAGTTTTTCAGTAATAACATCAAAATATTTTTTATCTGCCATTGATGATGTTAATAACAATTTTAAATATTCATTTCTTATTTTTAATATTTTATTATATTCATTGTATGTATTTAAATATTTAAGAGATATTTGTGATAATTGCACATTCATAAGGTTTCTTCTTATACTAGGTGATCCCTTTATTATTTCTAAATCCTCAGGAGTAAATATTATAATATTTAAATTTGATATATAATCACTCATTTTTCGTATCTCATTATTATTTATTTTAAATACTTTTTTACCCTCTTCTATTGATACTTCTAATTTTTTTAAGATTTTATTATTAGTAATACTACCTTTTATTATTGCTTTCTTCTTTTTAAAAGAAATTAAATTAGGTTCTACTCCATTTTTATATGTTTTTGTAAGAGCAAGTACACATATACTTTCTAGCATATTTGTTTTTCCCTGAGCATTTTTTCCTATCAAAATATTCATTTTTTCATTAAAATTAATACTTATATTAGAATAATTTCTAAAATTACATAATTTTATACTCTTAATAATCATAATTAATACTATATTTCTTCATATAATCACCTACACCCTATCTAAGTATTCCTATACATACACTACTATTATATCATAAATAAAGCTTTTATGCACTAAAAAAAGTCATTAATGACTTTTATTTTTATCTATCTCTCATAATTAAATCTAATCTAGATGCTCTTAAAATTTGATTTTCAATTGTTCTTTTAGATACAGGTATTAAAATAGATATATCATTATTAAATAATATGGTAGTTGAATTAAATTCTGCTTCTTCTATTTTTTTAATATTCTTTAAAGATATCCAACTACAATCACTTGCAGATGGTGAATTTGTAGGAAAAAAGATTATATTTTTACTATTTTCAACAATAATTGGAACCTTATAATTAATATCTAAAACAGCTTTTGTTCCTTCCTTTCTTCCTTCATAAGAAGAACCAAAATATTTACAACTATGATCCATTATTTCATATGGTGTACTATTAATGATATATTCCTCCTTATCCTCTAATACCTTACTTTGATTTTTTGAAGGTAAAATTGCTAAAGTACCTTCATTAATTTCATAATTCATAATTTTCCCCCTTTGAAAACTTTTTCGTTTTCGACAGGTATAATAGCATATATGAATGTCATATTTTGTAGAATTTTGTAGTTTTATTAAAAAAATTAATATGTTCTAATTGGTAATACTAATTGAGTTAAAGTTTCATCTTCAGTTGACTTAACTAATATAGGTTTTATTTCACCAACAAAATGGATTTCTATATCTTCTTCATTAAAAGATTTTAAAGCTTCCATCATATATTTAGCACTAAATGATATTTTTATATTTTCTTCATTATTCTTTTTAATTTGCATTTTTTCTTCTACTCTACCTATTTCTTGTGAAGAAGATTTTAAAATTAAAGTATCACCATTAGTTTCTAGTGTTACAATATTTTTTTCTTTATCACTAGTAAGAATACTTGCCCTATCAATTACACTATAAATATCACTTAATTTTGTATAAATAATTAAAAAATCATCTTTTGGTATTAAATTTGAAGTATTAGGATAAGTTCCATTAATTAATCTAGATTGAAATTTTATATTTTTATAAATAAATAATATTTTATTACTAGAAATATGTAATTCAACGTTAGCTTTATCATCATCATCTAATATTTTTGAAAATTCTAATATATTATGACTTGGTATTACAATATTATAATTTGCTTCTTCTGTAGTATCTAACTTTATTACTTTTCTTGCTAAACGATATGAATCAGTTGAATTACATTCTAATACATCACCTATTATATTAAAGTTTATTCCTGTTAGTACAGGTTTTGTTTCTTCATTAGAAGAAGCAAATGCAGTTTGATTAACAATATCTTTAAATACTTTATTATTTATTATTATTTTTTTCTTAGATTCTTCTAAAGAAATATTTGGATATTCTTCTTCATTAATACCATTTAAATTGAATTCACTATTTTCTGTATAAATAATTACTTTTAAATCATCTATTACTTCTATATTTATATACTTATCTGGTAATTTTCTAACAATATCAAGTATATACTTACCAGAAACAATAATACTTCCCTCTTTATCTACTTTAAAATCATCATCTTTTTCAGAAATTATAACTGTTTGTATAGTAATATCATTATCACTTGCAGTTAATGTAAGTTTATTTTTTTTAAGATCAAATTTAATTCCAGATAAAACAGGTATTAAATTTTTAGTAGAAATAGCTTTTGATACTTTATTTAATCCATCTAATAAAATTTCTTTTTTTATAGTTATTTTCATATTATTCCTTCTTTCTTACTTTTTATTTATTATTTTTATACTATTATTTATATTATTATAGTGGAAAATGTTTAAAATTTAATTTTTTATTGTTATATAAATAAAAAAATATATGTTTTCTTGTGGATAAAATTAAAAAATATAATTATTTATTAACAATTCCCTCCCCTATATCTTTTTTTAACTTGTCAATTATTTTAGCCAAATCAGGGTTATTTTTTATTTCTTGTTCTATTTTTTCAACTGAGTGCATTACTGTGGAATGATCTTTACCACCAAATTCTGTTCCTATTTTTGGAAAAGATTCACTAGTCATATTTCTACACAGATACATAGCAATTTGCCTAGGAAAAGAAATATTAGAACTCCTTTTTTTACTTCTTATATCTTCAACAGTTATTTGAAAATATTCAGAAACTATTTTTTGAATTCGATGAACATCATTTTTTTCTGATATTCCTTTACTAATAAAATCTTTTAATGCTTCTATTGCTAAATCTAAATTTATATCGACGCCACCCATTATTGTAGAATATGCAACAAGTCTAGTAATAGATCCTTCAAGTTGTCTGACATCAGTACCTATATTTGACGCTATATATTCTATAACATCTTCAGGAATTTCTTTTTCAAAATTACCAGCAGCTATTTTTTTCTTTAATATTTCTGTTCTAAGAGAAAAATCTGGAGGATAAATATTAACAGTTAGACCCCAACAAAATCTAGTTCTTAAACGATCTTCTAATAATTTTAAATCATTTGGGGATCTATCAGATGAAATAATAATTTGTTTACTGTCATCATACAAGGATGTAAATGTATTGAAAAATTCTCGTTGTGTTTGGGTTGCTCCACCTAAAAACTGTATATCATCTATTATTAAAACATCAACATTTCGATATTTATTTTTAAAAAAGTCAATATAATTAAAATTATTACCTTGATCATTTTTTTTATTTATTCCAATAAAATCTTGAATAAACTGATCACTAGTTACGTATAAAACTCTTCTATTACTATTCTCTGTTATATAATTACCTATCGCATGCATTAAATGGGTTTTTCCAAGACCACTATTTCCATATATAAATAAAGGATTATACATATTTCCAGGATTTTCTGCAACAGATAAAGCCGCTGCATGGGCAAATTTATTAGAATTACCTACAATAAAATTTTCAAAAGAATATTTTGATTTTAAATTAGAATGAAATAAATTAGGAGGTACTCCACTACTTTCTTCTTGTTTTATAATAGGTTGATTTTTCTGTTCTTCAATATTTTCTTTTTCGGTAATTTCACTTTCTAATAAAAATTCTAATTCAAAATTAGTACCTGTTATAGTGTTTAATTTTTCAATAATTAAAGTTGAATATTTATCAGCTAAATGTTTTTTATGAATTTGCATGGGGACAATTATGTATGCTTTACCGTCATTTAATTTATTTAGTTTTGTATCACTAAACCAAGTATCAAATGCTAAAGATGATAAATCGGATTTAATCAAATTTAAAAAATTGTTCCATATTACATCCACATTCATACAACCATCTCCCCACAAGATAAGTAATTAATTATATTCTACATTAAATTGTTAAAAAAAGAAATAAAAAAATATTAATTTATCTTTTCAACAATATATCAACAAAGATTTCAACAGAATATTTATATATAAAATGAATAAATAAATATGTTTTCCACATTTTCCACAAATTTTATTAAACAAGTGTTATTTATATTTTCCACATATCTGTGGATATTGTTGAAATAAAAAATCTCAATATATAATTGACAAAATATATATTTTATTATTATAATAATGTAGATTTATGTCTGGAGGTGGAACTAATGAAAAGAACATATCAACCAAATAATCGTAAAAAAGCAAAAAAACATGGTTTCTTTGCACGTAAAGTATCTAATATTTTAAATAGCCGTCGTCGTAAAGGTCGTAAGAAGTTATGTAATTAATCCACATGTTTTTTAAACTGTGGTTTTTTACATTATAGATAGAGGAATATATGAAAAAGAAAATTATAGTAAAAACTCATCGCGAATTTAATAATATAATTAACAAAGGTAAAAAAATTAACAGTAAGTACTTTGTCATATATTATGATAAAAATAATTTAAATATAAGTAGATATGGTATATCTGTAGGAACAAAATTAGGTAATGCTGTATTTAGGAATAAGTATAAAAGAAAAATAAGATCAATAATAGATAGCAATAGTACTATAAAAGAATATAAAAAAGATTTTATAATAATATTAAAAAAATCAGGTTCAAATAAAAAATATAAAGATTTAAAAGAAGATTTAGATAATTTAGTATTAAAAATCAAAGGAGAATTAAATGAAAAGTAAAAAGAAAATTATAATAATATTTTTAATATTATTATTAACGACAGGTTGTACAAAAACATTAACAGATAAAAAAAATAACCCAGTGAAAAATGAAGTTACAGGACAAAATTTAACAGAAAATATAATATGTAAGCCAAAAAGTAAAGAAACTATTAATTTATATGAAAAAAATGGGGTAAAAATAAAAGATTTACCAAATTGTGAAGATTTTAAAGTTACAAGTGGTAAATACGAAGGATTATGGACAAGTTTATTTGTAAAACCTCTATCTTTTATACTTATATTATTAGGAAAAGAAATAGGTAATTATGCAGTATCACTAATTATAATTAGTTTAATTATAAGATTGATAGCTTTTCCATTTACTAAAAAAACAGCAATGCAGTCAGAATTAATAAAACAAGCTCAACCAGAATTAACTAGAATTCAAAATAAATATAAAGATAAGCAGGATCAAGAATCACTTACTAAACAAAGTCAAGAAATGATGAGAGTATATAAAAAATATAATATAAATCCAATGTCAGGATGTCTATTCTCAATGATACAATTACCTTTATTTATTGCCTTTTTTGAAGCAGTTCAAAGAACACCAGCAATATTTGAAGATAGATTTTTGGGATTACAACTTGGAACAACTCCATCAGTAGGATTTGGAACTGCTACTATAATTTCTTATATAATATTAATGATTTTAATAGCTTTAACAACAATTTTATCTTTTAAACTAAATATGTCAGGAAATTCTGTAGATCCTAATATGAAAATGATGCCTATAATGATGAGTGTTATGATAATAATAATGGGATTATTTATGCCATCTGCACTTGGAATATACTGGGTAACAACAAACTTATTTACAATATTTCAAAATTTATCAGTAAAAAGGAGTAAAAAAAAGTATGGAAAAGCATAGTTATATAGGAAAAACAAAAGAAGAAGCTATAAGTAATGCAACAATAGATTTACAAGAAACAGAAGAAAATTTAATAATAACAGAAAAAGAAATTAAACAAGGATTATTTAAAACAAAAAAAATAGAAATAGATGTTATAGAAAAAAGAGAAGTAATTAAATATATAAAAGATTATTGCTATTCATTATTAAAAGATATGGGATACAATGTAAATATTGAAATAAGAAAAAATAATGAGGTTCCAACATATATAATTTATTCAGATAATGATTCATTATTAATAGGAAAAAATGGGAAAAATTTACAAGCTTTATCTAAAATAGTTTCTCAAGTTGTTCAAAAAGAAATTGGTAAGTCATTTAAATTTATGTTAGATGTAAATGATTATAAAGAAAAACAAGAGAAAAATTTAGAAAGGCTTGCAAAAAAGGTAGCACGAGAAGTAAAAGAAACAAAAATAGAAGCTAAATTAGATTCAATGAATTCTTATGAAAGAAGAATTATTCATAATGCTTTAACTAATAACAAATATGTTTATACAGAAAGCATAGGTGAAGAACCAAATAGAGCAGTAGTAATTAAACCAAAAGAAGATTAGTCTTCTTTTTTAAAATTAAATTAAAATAATTAAAAAAGGAGGTATATCATGGATGATACAATAGTTGCAATATCAACTTCTATGGGTGTAGGAGCAATTTCAATTATACGAATGAGTGGTAATAAATCAATTGAAATAGCTAATAAGTTATTTAAAGGAAAAAATTTAGAAAAAGTTGCTTCTCATACTATTAATTATGGATATATAATATCAGAAGATAAAATAATTGATGAAGTATTAGTATCAGTTATGAAATCACCAAAAACATACACAACAGAAGATATTGTGGAAATAAATTGTCATGGAGGAATAACTACTACAAATAAAATTTTAGAATTATTAATTTTAAATGGAGCACGTTTAGCAATGCCAGGTGAATTTACCAAAAGAGCCTTTTTAAATGGTAGAATAGATTTAACAAAATCTGAAGCTGTAATGGATTTAATAGAAAGTAAAACAGAAAGTGCCAGAGAAGTAGCAATAAATTCATTACAAGGAAAAACTTTTAATATGATTGAAAACTTTAGAAATAAAATTAAAGATTTACTTTCAAGAATAGAAGTTAATATAGATTATCCAGAGTATTATGATATAGAAATAGTAACAATAGATAAAATAAAAGAAGAAATTTCTACTATGAAAAAAGAATTACAAAATATAATTAATGAATCAAAAAATATAAAAATAATAAAAAATGGTATAGATACCTTAATAATAGGAAGACCAAATGTAGGAAAAAGTAGTATTTTAAATAAATTATTAGGAGAAGACAAAGCTATAGTAACAGATATAGAAGGTACAACAAGAGATATTGTAGAAGGAGAAATTATTTTAAATAATATTAAATTAAATATAATAGATACTGCTGGAATAAGAGATACTACAGATAAAATAGAAAAAATAGGAGTAGAAAAAAGCTTATCATTAATTGATAAAGCAGATTTAATAATAGTAGTATTAAATGGATCAGAAAAATTAACCAAAGAAGATAAAGAAATTCTAAAAAAAGTTAATAATAAGAACACTATAGTAGTTATAAATAAAATTGATTTAAATCAACAAATAGAAAAAAATCAATTACAAGAATTTAATATTGTAGAAACAACTACTATAAATGATTCTGGAATAGATAAATTAAAAGATAAAATAATAGAATTATTTAATTTAGAGCAAATTGAGTCAAAAGATTATAATTATTTAACTAATATAAGACAAATTACTTTAGCTGAAAAATCTTTAAAAAAGTTAGAAGATGTAGAAAAAGGAATAAAAGAAAATTTACCAATAGATATGATAGAAATAGATTTAAAAGCATGTTTTGATTTATTAGGAGAAATAATAGGTAAAACATATAGTGATGAAATAATAGATAATTTATTTGAAAAATTTTGTGTTGGAAAGTAGAAAAATAATCTAAATTATAAGAAATTTACTAAATCATTAGTGAATTTTTCTTTTTGATAATAAAATATCGAAAAAATAAAAAAGATAGTGTATAATAAATCCAGAAAAAGAGGAGTGGTTTAGATGAAGTATGAAGTAATAGTAGTAGGTGGAGGACATGCTGGATGTGAAGCATCATTAGCACCTGCTCGTATGGGACATAAAACTCTTTTAATTACAGGAAATATAAAAAATATAGCTGATATGCCGTGTAATCCATCAATTGGTGGACCTGCCAAAGGAATTGTTGTAAGAGAAATAGATGCTTTAGGTGGAGAAATGGGAA
>CANRQD010000055.1 GCA_947632685.1 uncultured Bacilli bacterium
GGTGTAAAATTTCTCTTTATTCATTATATTTACCTCACTTCCTTTACTTTATTATTCGCAAAAAAATTTTATTTTCCCTTACTTTTTTTTATTTTTTTTATTTATTTTTATTACTGTTTTAATTCAAAAAAAAAATATTTATTTACAACTTTTTATTAAAACTATCATCTATTTCTTTTATTCTTATTTATTTTGGCAATAAAAAATACAAGGTTACTATTCCTTGTAAGTATTTATATATTTTCTTTAATTAATTTTATTTCTTTTTTTACTTTATATTTTCTTAATCTATAATTTTTAGGCAAAAGATCTAAAATAATTTCTCTAGATTTTAATTCTCTTTTATAATATTCTATAAATAATTTATTTTGATTTTTTAAAAGTATTGGTCCAAAGAAATAGTCTTTTTTATTATATTTTTTTTTACCTCTTTTAAATTTTATAATTTGATATATTATTTTACCTTCTTTTATTAAGATTTCATTATCAATATAAAAACCTATACTTGTAAAAAAACGCCTTATGTCCTCTTGATAATTATTAGGAGATAAAATTAAAGTATTTATTTTTTTTACAATATTTGGTTTATATTTAAACATTCCTATTATGGTCCTTCCACCCATACCTGATACAATTACAGTATCAATATCAGCTGTATAAGTATCTAGTCCATCTCCTAATCTAGTTTCTATTTTATCATCTAATTTGTATTTTTTGATATTTTCCTTAGCATTTTTTAAAGGTCCTTCTTTAATATCAGCCGCAATAGCTTTTTTAACTTTACCTTCCTTCACTAGATAAATATCAAGTAAAGCATGATCACAACCAATATCTAAAATAGAGGAATTAGTATCTACTAAATCCCCTATTTTTTTTAATCTATCATTTATTTTCATTAATCTGTTAGGAAATCTTTTAATTTTCTACTACGTGAAGGATGTCTTAATTTACGAAGTGCTTTAGCTTCAATTTGTCTAATACGTTCTCTTGTTACTCCAAAAATTTGTCCAACTTCTTCAAGTGTTCTACATTGACCATCATCTAGACCAAATCTAAGTCTTAAAACTTTTTCTTCTCTATCTGTTAATGTTAAAAGTACACCTGCTAATTCCTCTTTTAACATTTCAACTGTTGCAAATTCTTCTGGTCCCATTGTTCTTTCATCAGGTACAAAATCTCCTAAGTGTGAATCTTCTTCTTCACCAATTGGAGTTTCAAGTGAAACTGGATCTTGGCTAATTTTATATACTTCTCTAACTTTTTCAACAGTAATATCTAATTTTTCTGCTATTTCTTCATCTGTTGGTTCTCTATTTAGTTCTTGAGTTAGTTGTCTTTGAACACGTGCTAATTTATTAATTGTTTCAACCATATGAACTGGAACACGAATTGTTCTTGCTTGATCTGCGATAGCACGAGTAATAGCTTGTCTAATCCACCAAGTTGCATATGTTGAAAATTTATATCCTTTTGTAGGATCAAATTTATCTACTGCTTTCATTAATCCAATATTACCTTCTTGAATTAAATCTAAAAATAACATTCCACGTCCTACATATCTTTTAGCAATTGATACAACTAAACGAAGATTTGATTCAGCTAACATTTTTTTTGCTTCCTCATCACCTTCAACTGCTCTTTGAGCATATTCAAATTCTTCATCAGATGTTAATAAATTAATTCGACCAATTTCTTTTAAATACATTCTAACTGGATCATTTATTTTTATATCTTTTGAATTTGTTAATTCTTCTACTCTAATATCACTAGTTATTTCCTCTCCACTTGCATCATCATCAGTTCCATCTTCTGATACAATATCGATATCTTCTTCAGTCAATGCATTATACAAATTATCTAGTGAATCACTATCTATTTCTAAACCTTTAAGTTCACTAGCTAATTGCTCATATGTAATATATCCCTGTTGTTTTCCTAACTTAATTAATTTATCTTTTCTTTCATCTAGTGTCTTAATTTCCCCAATCATATCTATTCTCCTAACTTCAATTTCCTAATTTGTTCACTAATACGTGCTTTTTCCATTATATCAGGTTCATCTTTTATCTTTTTTTCGAGTCTTTTAATTTGCTCGTTCATACTATATTCCCTTATTACTTTGAAATAAGCAAATAGTTCATCTTTCGTAATAGTTTCTTTATAATTATTTGAAACTATATCATTTAAAAGATTTAACAAATCAGTCTTATCTTGCATATAAGTATAAAAATCAGCAATATTTATTTCACCATGCATTTTATAATAATAAATAACCTCACTAGTTAGTAGTCTTGCTTCATTACTTGGAAATATTATTTTTTCATTTTCTACAGCAGTCACTACCCAATCATTATTTAGCATATAATAAATTAATTGCTCAACAGCTAAAATATACTTATTCTTTCTTTTGGCTTTAGTTTCCTTTTTTATCTCTATCTTTGATGATGGTTTATCTTTTTTTAGTTCTTGAAACCTTTTTTCCAGTGTATTATACCCTATATTGTAATCTTTTGCAAGCTTTTTTAATATTATCTCTACTCTTATGTCATCATTTATCTTAACAGTTTCCTTTAATACACTATTTATATAATTAGCAAGTGACTCTTCACTATTAAAATCTACATTATTTTTTAAGCTATTAATTTTATAATCACCAAAATTAACAGCAGAATCAATCATTCCTTGAAATCTATCTTTTCCATTTTCTAAAATAAATGTATCTGGATCATCATCATTAGGTAAGGTTACTATTTTTACATTTAACCCCTCATCTTGTAATATATCACCTATTTTTATACTTGCATTAACACCTGGTGAATCACCATCTAAGCATAATATTACATTATTAGATAATCTTTTTATAAGACTAATTTGTTCTTTAGTTAATGCTGTTCCCATTAAAGCAACTGTATTTTTAATTCCTATAGTACTTGCTCTAATAACATCCATAAATCCTTCCATAATAATAACACTTTTTGATACCCTACAAGCATCTTTAGCAATATGATAATGATATAAGCAAGATCCCTTTTTAAAAATAGGTGTTTCCTTTGTATTTAAATACTTATTCTTATTATCACTATTATAAATTCTTCCAGAGAATGCTACTATTTTTCCATATGTATCATATAATGGAAACATTATTCTATCCATATATATATCTATATCATCAACAGATAATCCTATTTCATTTAAAGTTTTTAAATCATATTTTTTATTAAGTAATAAATTTGTTAAATCATTTTTTTTATCAAGAGAAAGACCTATTTCAAATTCTTTTATAACCTCTTCATTAATACCTCTTTTATTTAAATAATTTCTAGCTTCTCTACCATATGAAGACTTTAGATTATTTTGAAAATATTTTGTTGAAAAAGTATATGCTTCATATAAATTATCGTATTTATTATCTACTTTCTTTATCTTAATATTTGAAGTATTAATACCAACTCTATCTCCTAAATCCTTTAATACTTCTTTAAACTCTTTATGCTCATAATCCATTAAAAATGTAAAAACATTTCCACTAGCACCACAAGAAAAACATCTATAGATTTGTTTTTCTCTTGAAACACTCATAGATGGATTAGTATCTTCATGAAATGGACATACACCAAAAAAATTTTTTCCCTTATTAATTAAAGGTATTCTTTCTCCAATAATATCAACTATATCTACTTTACTTCTTATTTCATTAGTTAAATCTGAATTATTCATGACATTCTCCTAAGATATATACTATTTCTTTTTATACCATAAATCCACTTTTTTTTCAAGGAATAAAAGGATTTTTAAAGATTATAATATTAATAGGTGATAATATGAAATTAAATATTAAAAAAATTATAATTAATTCAATTCTTATATTTGCAATATGTAGTATATTTCATTTTGTATATGATTTAATTCCATCATTTATAACAGCAATATTTTTTCCTGTAAATGAAAGTATATGGGAACATTTAAAACTTATTTTTACATCATGTATTTTTTATACTCTTATATCTAACTTTTATTATAAAGATAAAAATGTTTTCTTATTAGGTTATTTAAGAGGAATGTTTACTATTATAATATTACTTATCATATATTTACCACTTAGAAAATTATTTGGTGAAATTATATATATTACATTAAGCGTTTTATTTATATCAATAGTAATTAGTGAAATTATAGTTAATAAAATATTAAAAAAACACTATGCTAAATTAAATATTATAAGTGTTTTCTTAATAATTATAAATTTTATTATATTTACATATTTAACTTATAATCCCATAAAAGATTTCTTATTTTATGATACCGAAAGTAATAAATATGGTATAGATATTTTAAATAAGTGATTTTCTCATAAAAGTATTTATAGTTTTATCTAAGTATATACTAATTTTTCCTTTATTAACTATTTTAACAAAACCAAGTCCATTTATAACTAAATCAGAATCATATTTTACAGTATAATCTACTTTATTTAAATCTTTTAAATAATCTCTATTTTGATTAATTCTTTTTACTTTCAAATCATTTGATATAAATAAAGTAAAACTATTTTTTTCTCCATCAATATAATCTAATCTAAATATATCTTCTATAACAATACTTTGACCTTTCCTTAATTGATATGTTCGTGGTTTTATTTCTTTTTTAGGACATAGTCTTTTCAACATTTTACTATCTACATAATTTAGGATAGAACCCATATCTACAAGTCCTGGTGTATCTATTAATGTTAAATAATCATTTATTTCAATTTTTACAGTATTTAAGGTAGTTGAAGGAAGCGGTGACATTGTTAACTCTTGTGTATTATCTGAATAATTTTTTATTAATTTGTTTATTAAAGTAGATTTACCTGCATTAGTATGTCCTACTACATAAACATTCTTCGTTGTTTGAAAAAATTTTATTCTTTTAAGTAAATAATCTATATTTAAGTTTTTTTCTACACTAATAACAATAATTTCTTCAAAATGTACATTATTTTCTTCAAAATATTTTAATATTTTTTCTTCTTTTACACTTTTTGGAAGAATATCTTTTTTATTTAAAACTAAAATCATTTTATTTTTTATATATTCTCTTATTTTTAAAATATCTTCTTCTAAATTCATTAAATCTGTAACATATAATACTAAATCCTTAGTCTTACCTACACCTTTTAAAATTTCTAAATATTCTTCATTAGATTTTGTAACTACTTGATATTCTCCATAATTTTTCATTCTAAAACATCTTTGACAGATATCATTTTCTAGTGATGTAGTATAACCCTCTAAGAGGACATTTTCATCTTGTAATTTAACACCACAACCACTACATTTCTTACTATTTTCATTCATAATATTTACCTCTTTCAAATATACCTCTTTTTCTATATCTATTAATAATCCATGATTCTAATTTTCTATTTAAATTTGTTATTTTTAAATCATGCTTTCCTAAAGGATCTACTAGAATAGTTTTTATTCTAAAATTTTTACCTGATATTATATCAGTTACTATTTGATCACCTATCATTACCATTTCTTTCTTTTTTAACTTATATTGTTTTTTAATTCTTCTTAAACCTATAGTTAATGGTTTCATAGCAAGACCTACTGCATCTATTCCTAAATCATCCATGTATGGTTTTATTCTTCTTTTGGTATTATTAGATATTATAAATATAATAAAGTCATCTTGAAGCTTTTTTATAAGTTTATATGTTTTATCTGGACATTTCTTTTCATCTATTAATGCTAAAGTATTATCAAGATCAAATATTAAACATTTAATGCCTTCTTTTTTTAATTTTCTATAATTTATAGAAAATATATCTTTATAATACATTGTAGGTTTTAAATTTCTCATAATACCACCTATATTATTATACAATAATTAATAAATTTTGACTAGTTATTAACCCTATGAGTTAACATTTCGTTATTTATATCTAAACTATCAAATATATATCCATTAGCTTTACCATATTTTATAATATCTCGTAAAGCATCTCTTGTATATGGTTTAATATCATGCATTAGGACAATATTTACTCTATCTTTAGATAATTTTTGAGTTACCATTTGATAGACTACACTACTTTCAGTAGTTTCCCCTGCATCACCACTTAATATATTCCAATCATAATATTTATAACCTCTATTAATAACCTCTTTTGTTAATTCACTCATTATTCCAAGTTTATATCTTCTACTTATAGTATTATCACTACCACCTGGAAATCTTATAATTCTAGTATCATACCCAGTGATTCTATATACTCTATCATGAACTGATTCTAAATCTTTAAAATAATTTTCTACTGAAGAATATACATATGAATAATCATGAGTTGCGGTATGAAGTCCTACAGTATGACCTTCATCATATTCTCTTTTTATTAAATAATCTGGTCCTCTATTTGTCACAAAGAAAGTTGCTTTTATTTTTTCTTCTTTTAAAATATCTAATATTTTATCAGTTGTACCAATATTGGGTCCATCGTCAAAAGTCAAATAAACTGTACCATTTTGTCCTTTTTCAAATACCGTTATTTTTTTCTCTCTAGTTGTTTTATTTTTATATTCATCAATTGCTGTATATTTTATTTTATATTCACCAGGTGTAGTTGTATCAACTTTTCCTGATACTTTAGTTTTTACATTTTTAGTACAATTATCTACCGTTGTATATTTATCATTATAATTACTATTTACTAATATATAGGAATTATCATCTGATTCTAATTTTATATTAGGACCTTCTATATCTTTATAATGAATTCGTTTTGTAATTTCTGTTTTATTAAAAGATGAATCCATTACTGAATATGTAACAAATGCACCCTTTTTTATAACCTTTACTTTATCAGTAATATCTTTATCAATATTATCATATGCTTTGTACTTACTAGTGATAAATTCTTGATCTGGACATATATAAATATCTCCATTATCAAATAATTTTAATTTAGGTTTTGTTAAATCTTTAACATATACTTTTCTTGTAACTTTTTTAGATTTAGAATCCTCTATAATACTATAATTAAGCTTATATACACCTAATTTTGTAGGATTAATATTTCCTGTAACTATAACATTATCAGTTATATCTTTTCCCTTATAAGAAGCCTTATATCCTGGTTCATTATATTCTGAATTAAGATTAATTACAATATCATCTTTAAATAATGTAATTCTTGGATAAAATATATTATCTATAATTATGCAAATAGAAAATATTAACAAAACTGATAATAATGAAAATATTAATATAAATTTTGAACCACCCGTTTTTTCCATAAAATATCACTCTCGTTTTCTATTATACTTTTATTTTTCCAGAGTGTCCATAATATTATTCATAATTATTATTTTTTATAAATTCCCTTAATATTTTTGTAAGAGCTCTTTTTTCTATTCTAGATACATAACTTCTAGATATTTTTAATTCTTTTGCAATTACTTTTTGAGTTTGTTCTTCATGATTATTTAAACCATATCTTCTAATTAAAATTTCTTTTTCACGGGGTGTTAAAACATTCATATATTTATTTAATAATTTTATATTATCTTTTAAAGTTATATCTTCTATAAAGTCAGGTTTAGGAGCTTTTAATACATCCATAATAGATATTTCATTACCATCTTTATCATAACCAATTGATTCATTTATTGATACATTTTTTGTTGTTTTGTTATTTGACCTAAAATACATTAATATTTCATTTTCCACACAGCGAGCGCAGTACGTGGTTATTTTAATTCCCTTATCATTTGAAAATGTATCAACACCTTTTATTAGGCCAATTGTGCCAATACTTATTAAATCATCTTGGTCAACATATTTACTATCAAATTTTTTAACTATATGAGCAACTAATCGTAAATTATGTTCAATAAGTTTATTTCTAGCATCAGTATCACCCATTTTTGCCTTTTTTATACAGATATCTTCTTCCTCTTTAGAAAGTGGTTCGGGAAATACTTGATTTGAATATGAACCTGTTAAAAATATCTCTTTTAAGAAATTAAATATTTCAAAAAACATAAAATCACCTAATAAATAATATGACAAAAATAGACAAATTATTTAAAAGAAAAAATAGTATAAAAAATTTACAAGTTTTTTATACATTATTTATTTATTTCTACTACTGCTCGAGCTCCATAATTATTTCTTGTATCATTAGAACTATCATGATGCATATTACCTTCACCGTCCACATGCCATACATTGCTGCCATTAGAAGAAGCTGACATTGTCCAATAACGATTAACAAAAATTCCATTTTCATTTTCAGTTTTATCATCATAACTTCCTCCATAATTTTTAGATTCAAATAAATAATTATACATCCATTCTGGACATGTCATATGATTAGCTGAAGCTGTAGTATAAGGTAAGCAACCTGTACTTTTTGCTTCTAAAGCTGTAATCATTCTTGCTCTTGCCTTTCGTTCTCCTAAAATATAAGTATTGGTATTACATACAATATTGTCATTTTCCATAACGCATCCTGTATATTGGTTTTCATATAATGTAGTTTCTCCTAGTGCATATTCTATTACATTTACATTTGTCCAAGTTGATGTTGCTGCTTCTAATAATGATAATGCTGTATCTGGTCCTTTTGTGTTATCATTTTCTCCTGCATGCCATGCTATATTTCTTATTGTATTCTCTCTTTGTTGCATTGTTATTTTTTTTCCATCATCATGCAATACATAAAAATAATGATATTCATTTTCCCTTACATAGTATTTTATTATTGTTCCTTTGGGACAACTATTTGCTTCTTTTTTTGTATAGCAGTCTGTTTTCTCACAGGTTCTTTCTTCTCCATTTACACAATAATT
>CANRQD010000056.1 GCA_947632685.1 uncultured Bacilli bacterium
ATCTTTTTGGCGTGGGATACTTTTCCATTTATAACTTTCTATTAAAAATATATTGACTTTTAATAGTTAGTCACCTAAATTTAATTTTTTATTTAATTTATTAGCTAAAGCAATATGAACTCCCCAAGAGGGCATAAAATCACTTCCTTAAATATAAAAACTCACATCCAATAAGGACGTGAGTTAACGTGGTACCACCTTAATTTATTACTTAGTAATCTTAATATCTTTAACGGAATTATCCGGAATTATTTACTTAGTTTCAATAATTATGCTCCCCTGCTACATTCTATAATACTTTATCGTTATTTTCACCAACCATAACGTCTCTAAAAAAAACTATTATATACTCCTCAGGTTCATTGCATCTATGGATATTATAATATAAAACATGTTTTTTTTCAATAAAAACTTTTTTATGATAAAATATATATGAGGTGTTTATATGAAAACAATTAATTTACAAAGTAAAGATTATATAAGTTGGGATGAATTTTTTATGGGCATTGCAAAGCTTGCTGCTAAAAGAAGTAAAGATCCTTCTACTAAAGTAGGCTGTTGTATCGTCGATAAAGAAAATAGAATTTTATCAATTGGATATAATGGTACTCCAAATGGCTTTCCGGATAATAAATTTCCATGGAATAGAGAGGGAAAAAATAGATATGATACAAAATATGCATATGTATGTCATTCTGAATTAAATGCTATTTTAAACTATCGTGGTAGTAGAAAAGATTTAGTTAGTTCAAGATTATATGTTACATTATTTCCATGTAGTGAATGTGCTAAAGCTATAGTTCAATCTGGTATTAAAGAAGTTATCTATGATGATGATAAATATGATGGAACTGATGATGATAAAGCAGCCAAATTAATTTTTGATACTTGTAAAGTTAAATATACTAAACAAAAATAGAAGAATTACTCTTCTATTTTTTCTACTTCCTTATATTCTTTACCTTTAGTATCTACTAAAGCTTTTTTTATTTTTAAGTTATTTTGTAATGCCCCTGTTGTATCATCACTAACAATTTCATTATCTTCAATTTTCTCTATTATATCCCAACCATCTATTATTTTACCAAAAGCTGCATAATCACCATCTAAATAACTAGATTCATCTAACATAATAAAGAATTGACTACCACCAGAATCATTATCTTGACTTCTTGCCATAGAAACTATTTTTTCAGTATGTTTTAAATCATTCTTTTCATAGCCGTTATTAGCAAACTCTCCTTTTATACTATAACCAGGTCCACCTGTACCAGTTCCTGTAGGATCACCACCTTGCAATACAAATCCAGGTACTAATCTATGAAATGTATTATTATCATAAAAGCCATCATTTACCAAAGAAATAAAATTATTAACAGTATTCTCTGCTTTTTCTGGATATAGTTCCATAACTATCGCACCATAATTTTCAATATACATTGCTACTACAGGATTTTCTGTTTTATATTGATCAAGTTTTGCTTCATTTGATGAGCCACTAAAATCTATTCCTAATAATTCTTCTTCAGTATTATTTTTACCACATCCACTGCAACAAATAATTAAAAGCATTACCACTACTAAAAATATTTTCTTTTTCATAATTAATTCTCCTTTACAAATATAATATCACAATATTTAATTTTTTCTAGACTATTTTTTAAATTTATGTTATAATCACAAATAAATTTAAGGAGGAATTATTATGTTCAAAATTACATATACTAACAGATTTGGAAAACAATTTAAACTAAATGTAGATGATTCTAATATAGAATTTGAATATGGATATGCTGTAGTAGTAAAAGAATTAACTGAAATTGAGCAGAAAAAAATATCTTTCTTTAATGATAGTCCTTCTACTCTTATGGGTGCTGTTAATGAAAAATTTGAAACAATAATTCCTTTTACCTCAAATATTAATAATATTGAAATATTTCCAAATAATAATTTTATAATATCTAGCAGTAGCTTAAATGATGCTCTAGATTTTCCAATGTATTATACACATGTGCGATATAACAATGAAAAACTAGAAACTATAAAAGAATTACCTGAAGGAAAACATCAAAGAATTAGTAGTACACATATTTTAATTACTAATAATCAATTTGCAAAAAGTGCAATTATATATGGAGTTGATGAAGGAAAATATTTATCAGAAAAATTTAGTAATATTGCAAAATTTTCAAAAGAAAATAATCAAGATGAAATTTTAGCTTTAGCAGAAAAAGAAATAAAAACAGCAAATGGACTATCTTCTACTCTTTTCTGTTATATTGATTTAAATGGAAAAATAAGATCAAAAATTTATGATAGTTTTACAGGTGAATATATGGATTTAAATAGTTCTAATATTACATTTTCAGATTATGTAACTAATATAAAAGAAAAATTAGTAAATAAAGAAGAACAAAATAAAAATAACTTATTAGCATTAAAAAAAACAATTCGATAAATTTAATATATAATAATTAAATGTTAAAAAAATATTGAAGCAATTATTTTCAATATTTTTTTTAATTAAAGTAATTTTCTTTTTCTCCTTCCTTAAGCCCATATTTATTGATTAAATCCTTGATTTGTTGTTTAGATAATACATATTTTGAAAAACCTAAATTTTTAAGATAATAATATTTATCTATTATGGATTTTGGTACATCATCTTTTGCTTGCCAACCAAATTGAGGATAAACAATCATTCTTTGTATATCACCAACCACAACTGAAATTTCATCAATAATTTCTTCTAAAGATTTTTTATTTAGTTTTTTTAAATATTTATCAAATGTTATATCAGGAGAAGTAATTATTAATTCCTTATCTTTTAAAATAATTTTTGCTGCTGAATATGTTCTTCTCTCATTAATTGGTAGATGAACAATAAGTATTTTATTATATTTTATATTATTTTCATCTAATATTTTTGTAGCAAATCTAAAATTATCACTAGTATTGGTTGATTTTGTTTCTATTAAAATATCTTCGTCTTTGATTCCATTTGAAATAGCAATATCTTTATAAATTTCAGCTTCAGATTTATTAAATCTATTTTTTGTAATTTTTCCTAGTCCACCTGCAAATAAAATTTTAGGTGCATAGCCTTCTCTTTGTAATTTGGCACACTTAATTGGAATATCTAAATTGGCACATCCGCATCCAATTATTAAATCACATTTTTCTATAGATTGATTAAGTTTCATATAGTTCCATATTTCTTTTAAGGCTTTTTCTATCTCATTTTGATTAATACTATATATATTATTCATTTTCATCACCTATTATAGTTTACCATAAATTAAAGTTATTATTACTAACATAAGATATAATATTTATTATAATAATTATTATAAATTCAAAGTAAAAATAATTGTGAAAGATATCTACAACAATCTTTAAATAGTTAATATTTTTTTATGTTGTTTTTCCTTAGATAATTTTTGAAATTTATTAAATAAATTCATAAAGCAAATATTAAAAGGATCATATTTAGAACCAGAATTACAAATTCTAATACCAAATCCGAAAATTGGGTCATCTGGATTATCAAAAAAAGTCAAAATAATTTTGTCATTATTTTTTTCTATTTTTAATAAATTGGCCTTTTCATCATAAATAGAATCACTATACCATTCAATAATTCCATTCTTAACCAATTTACTATTTGCATTTTGACTTGCTACTTTTCTGTTTAGTTCTATATTTGTATATGTTTGACAAGAATCTAAATCACTATTGTTATAAATATTACAATTTAAAATATCATTAAAAAACTCATTAAAATAATCATAAATATCAGTATTTGTATCTATACAAATACTTGAAGTTCTAATGCCCGAATTGTAGTTAATACTTCCAAAAATATCAAAATATAAATCTCCATTCCCACCAAAAAAAATTTTTAATATTTTTCCATTTTGTCTAATAAAAACATCTTTTAAATTACTATCTATATAATTATCTTTAAATTCAACTACCATTTCTACTACTCCTAAATAAAACTATAAATTTAACTCTTTAGAAATTTTGATAAGTATATCAAAATATCAATTGAATGTCAAAAATCATTACTATTGGATGATGAAATATATTTAAATACCAGAAAAGTTCAAATAAATATTTCGATGAGTTGAATGATAATAGGTCTTGAAACCTTTTATCAAAAATTATCCTTAACTCGTTAGAATGATTATGTAATCAATATTTATAGATATTAAATAGAATTTTATAAAATATGGTATAATTTTGATAGTTGGAATGTCTACAAAAACTATACGTTTGTTTAGAAAAAGTTAATATTCATGTAGTAATATTTTATTTAATAAATAATGAATAAGTATAATATCAATAATATAATAATCACTAAATGGAGGTAATATATATAATGAATATGTACACATCAGCAAATAAATATTTTAATAATTTTATTAATACTAATTTTGATATTAATGATGAGAAAATATCACATAAAGTTAAACACACTTATCAAGTTGTAAATAATGCAAAATATATTTGTAAAAAATTAAATTTAGATGAATTAAATACTGATATAGCAATGGTAATTGCATTATTACACGATATTGGTAGATTTACTCAAGCAAAAGAAATGAAAAACTTTAGAGAAGATATTACTAGTTTTGATCATGCCGCATTAGGGGTAAAATTGTTGTTTGATAAAAATGAAATAAGAAACTTTGTAAGTAGTAGTGAATATGACGAAATAATAAAAAAAGCTATTGCTAATCATAGTAAATATATATTTGACGAAAGTGGATTGTCTGATAAGGAAATATTACATTGTAAAATTATCAGGGATGCTGATAAAATTGATAGCTTTAGAGGTAAATCAGTAGATGATATATATACAATGGCTAATATATATTCTGAGGATATTGAAAATTCTATAATAACAGATAAAGTATATAATGACTTTATGAATGAAAAAACAATATTAAGTAAAGATAGAAAAACTGGTATTGATATATGGATATCATACATAGCATTTATATTTGGATTAAATTTTAAATGTAGTTATAAGTTGATAAAAGAAAAAAATTATATAAACAAGCTATTTGATAGATTTGAATATAAACTAGAAACTAAAAAAATGAATGATTTGAGAATTAAAGCTTTAAATTATTTAGATCAAAAACTTGTTTCATAAATTGCGTTATTTTATATAATTTTTTTAATAATATAGTAAAATTTCAAAATAAGTTTAATATTCTAGGATATGAAAAAATTAAATAATAAAATTCTATATTTAAGATTAGAAATTATAAAAATGCACTTTAATTGATTATGTCAATTTGCAAGTGCGTTTTTAATTTGACAAATAGTACATTAAATAAAAAAAATTCACACGATAGTGTGAATAATTATACATTAGAGCAATTGTAAAATATATCTACAACTTTAATAAATGAATTTAAAAAATACTATGTTATAATATAATTGAAGGAGATTAAATTATGCTAGAAAGGGAATTGGATAGATTACTTGAAGAAGCAAAGAAAATAAGACAACAATCAATTGAAAATGACTCGGCAAGTTATTATAATGATGTATTTTATAATTTAAGTAATTTTATTTTAAAGAACTTAAATAGTTTATTTTTCAAAAATAAAAATGCTAAAATAATAGCTGAGCATTTTAATGAAATTCTTCCATATATTGTTATGTCTAATATAAATATTCTTTTACTAGATATAAATTTATTAATAAAACAACCTAGTTTTAAAGAAAAATTTATAGAAGGATTAAAAAAATATCCATATAAAAATGGAATTGATCAATTGTTTTATAATATTTGGGTTTGTTTAAATGATGAACCAAATAAATTTGATAATTTTATTGATAATGATATTTTAAAAACAATATCAACTATGGATGTATGCAAAAATTTTTATTTAGTTATATTAAATAAATTAAATGAAGAAAATCAAAAAAAATTTTTAAATTTATTGGTTGAAAATAATAAATGTGATATTCCTTATTTTGCAATTAAATATAAAGGAAATAATAAAAAAATTATTTATGACAATTTAGGTCTATTTATCGAAAATGCACAAAACTTATATACTTTTATGAACTTTGTGAAAGATAATCATGTTGCTCTTTCCAAAGTAAAAGATTATATTGATAACAATGAAGAAAAAGCAATAAATTCTATATTTTGTGAAACTGATCATCTTTTACAAATGAAAGATCCAATCCTAAAAGAAATAATTAAATTAATTGTATTAGATGTTATGAAAAACGAAAATGTAAAATTTTCTGATATTACTTATAATGGTGGTGGATTTTCACGTGTATTACTAATTGGTAATAAAGTTATTAAATTAGGAGATAGAGTTACAAGAAAATTTCCAAACAATCCATATATAATTACTCCATTGCTTCGAAAAGAATTACAATTTGGTGATGAATATTGTTTTGTGGAGGTTACTGAGCGAGTTGATACAAGCAAAGGAGTCAGTCAAGAAGAATTATATCAATTATTTAAAAACTTGCGTGATTTAAAACTAGTTTGGACTGATATAAAAAGTGCTAATGTTGGAAGATTAACGAAAGAAAATATAATACATTGGAAAGATAGTTTTCAACCAACAGAAGAAGTATTAGGTTTAAGTGCCAAGCGAGGTGAAATAATACTTAAAGAAGGAGATTTAGTTATATTAGATGCCGATTTTATTTATGATGAGAATGATCCAAACATAAATTATTCAAATAATAAAGCTTTATATGATAATTTTGAAAAAAGATATCAAAAAGAAAAGAAAGAATTAAAAAATCAAGAACAAGAAACGAATTTAAATCTTAGCATTTTTGATGAAACAAATAAGTTTGAAATAAATGAATATAATGGTATTCATAAATAAAAATTTTATGACAATATAGTATTTATTGGTATTTATAGTATAATTATATCAACTGATACTAGAAAGACCTAATTTTAATGTATTATAATATCGGTTAAAAATTAATTGAAAATAATAAATGGAAAACATCTTGTATTGATACCTTAGCAAAAATAGAGTTTCATACAATTAAAAGTTTGCTAGTGAATTTGATAATAATGAATTTTTACAAGGAATTCTTGCAAAATTATCTTTTAATTAATATTTTCTTAACTTCTTGCCAATCGTTAGCTCTAACTATTCCATTTGATAGTAATTCTTCATTTGGAATTTTTTTGTTTCTAAATTCAGTAAATAATATTTTTTGGGTACAATTTATTAAATTTTTAGGTCTATCATCTATACCTATATCAAATTTTATTTTGCTTTTATCAGTAATAAAAATGAAATTGTTAGGATCAATAAATGGAAAGAAGTATCTTAAGTATTCATATTTATTTTTTAGATTAGTTGCAGCATCAATAACATTTTCTTTCCAGATATATGAAGTTACTATAAAAATTTGATAATATTTTTGTAACTTTTCTATTGTTTCTATACAATGTGGTAATGGTGGAATAAAAGTGTCATCATCATTTTTATATAAATTTTTAAATTGATAAATTTTTTTGAACGCTTCTTCTTTTCCCATAATAAGATCTTGTCTATAAAAACCATGCAATTTTTCAAAATCAACCCCACCTAAAAATTGATTTAAAAAATCTGTAAATCTACCTTTTACAATTACTTCATCCATATCAATCATAATTGTTTTTTTCTTCATAATATTTTCTCCTAAAAAAATTTAATAATGCTATTTTACCATACTTTTGGTAAAATTGGCTATTTTTTAGTAGAAAAGTATATTTTAACAAAAAAAACTCACACAAAAGGTGTGAGTAATTATCACTAGTGGAGCGATTGTGGAAGATATCTATAACTTTTTTATGGTAAAACATTTTCTTTGTTTTTTATAATTTTTTCACTATAATCATGTAAATTAATATTAGATACATATTCTATAAAATTGTCTAATTTAGAAAAAGGTAATATATTTGTTCTTATTTCACTAGAAACATTTTTTTCTTTTTGATCTTTTCTAATATTATCCTTAATTTTATCTAAAAAATCAGTGTAACTAATATTATACTTTCTTTCTAAATAATCATTTGTTATATCATAACTATAATATAAATCTTTACAAAAGTCCGAATAAGAAATATGTAATAAATAATCTTTGTCAAAAAAAGTATTAAAGAATAAATAATCAGAAATAAGATGTAAAAATACACCTTTTTGATAATCCGTATCAATTTTTTCATTTAAAAGAAATCTATAAAGTAATACTTTATTTAATAAATAGTTAGATAAATCAGTTTTATCTTGAATTCCTGTATAATGTGATATTTTCTTATCTTCAACTAAATCTGGATCAATAATTCCTCTAAAAAATTCTTTTTCGTTGGTTATTATTTTTGACTTTTCAAAATATCTTTTTCCAATAGCTAAATGTATACTAAAACTTGCCAACTAAATCACCTCTTATATTTTGTTTTGACTAACCTTTAGTTATTTTAACAAGTGTATCAGAATTACCTTATGGGTATAAAAAATACCAATCGTTCGACTGGCTTTTCTATATATCAATGTCCGAAAAGTTCGAACAGATTCGTCAATGGAGCGGATGAGGGAAATCGAATCCCCGTCACAGCCTTGGCAAGGCCGTATTCTAACCACTAAACTACATCCGCAT
>CANRQD010000057.1 GCA_947632685.1 uncultured Bacilli bacterium
TCATAATATATAGGTATATTTCTTTTTTCTAATCCTACTTGTGTAAATTTATAATCTTTTTGATCATCATATCCAGATACATCATTTCCTAAGTCACTTAAAATTTGGGCTAATGTAGACATTCCGGTTCCCTTTATTCCTATGCAGTAATATTTCATAATATCCTCCTCACATAAAAATTTATATTATAAACTATTTTTATATCATTATATGTTATTTTTTATTTTTTTCATACTCTTTTTTAAATCGTTACTGAAAAAGTGATATGTTGCTCTTAATAAAATGTATAAAGGTAATGCTACTACTATACCTACAACACCTGCAACTGTTCCACCAATTGATACAACAATAATTGTAGCTAGTGGATTTATATTATTTGTTTTTCCATAAACTTTAGGTGATATTACATATCCATCTAATTGAGGAAAAATTATACAGATAATTATAGTTCCTATCAATACTTTAGGAGATATAACAGATGCAGTAATTATTCCTATAATGTTAGTAATTAAACCTCCAAAATAAGGAATTATAGTAGTAACACAGGCTAATATTCCTAAAAGTAACCAGTTTGGATGACCTACTACAAAAAATAATATTGAATATTCGAATAGCTGTATAACCATAAATATAGCTAATCCTTTAATATAATTACCCAATTCATTATCTAATACTTTAAAATATGAAAAGCATCTTTTTGATATTGATAGAGTTATACTTTTAAATTTATCTCTAATATTATACATATCAGACATAAAATATATCCAAGAAATAAAACCTACTAGGAATTTCGTTAAAAAGTTTAATGATTTATTTACAACATTTATAGTACCACTACTTACAATATTTCCTAAATTACCAATAATTGTATTTAATTGATCAGTTAATTTAACTTCAAATGTACCTAAATTTATATTTAAATGTTCACTTAAATCACCTATTATATCTATTATACTTTTAGAAAATAATACTAATTGATCATATATAAGTGGCAAAGTTATTACCAATAAAGAAGCAATAATAAGCACTGCTGATATTGATATAATTGTAACGGCTAAATTTTTTTTAATTCCTTTACGTAATAAAAAATCTTGTAATGGCATTAAAGCATATGCAAATGCAAAAGCTATAATAAATGGTGCTAATACTGATAATGTTGTGCATATTACATTCCACCACATACCTATATTTGAAAAACTTATGTATAAAAGCAACATTAATACCGTAATATTTATCAATTTATAATTTAATTTATTATTAAACATAAAAATCACCTTATTTCATTTTCATTATCAATATCATTTAAATTTACTATTTAATTTAAAAAAATGATGCTAGACTTTTTAACTATTACTATCATCTTATAATTCTTTCTATATTATAAATATATTGAATTTTCTTTAATTCTAGCATCAATTTATTTAATTGTGTTAAGTCTTTTACATATATTCCTAGTTCATATAACATTTCATTTGTCTTAGGTATAGTTTTTATACTATCAATATTTATATTTTGCATTGATGTTTTTTGAACTATTTCAGCCATTTTATTATCTTTTATATTTGAATATATAATAATTAATGTTAGATATTTTTTATCAGAAATTACTTCTTTATTCCATTCAACTGATACAATTCTATTATCTAAAGTTTCTAAATTACGGCAATTTCTTCTATGAACACTAATACCATTTCCTTTAGTAATATATCCAATTATATCATCACCATATATAGGATTACAACAATTAGCTAAGTTAACTTTTACTTTATCAATACCTGAAACAATAATATCGGTATCTAAATTTTTTGGCATTGCTTTGACTACTTTAGGTGCAGGAATTTCTTCATATTTATCAATTACATTTATAATTGTATTAGGACTTATTTTTCCATTTCCTGCTGATAAGTATATTTCATCTAATGAATTAAGTTTAAGACTTTCACAAATTTGTTTTATATTTTCATCTTTTGTAAATTCTGAAATTGATAATTTTCTTTTTCTTAATTCCTTTTCTAAATTATACTTACCTCTTTCTATATAATTTTCTCTTTCATTTTTACTAAAATAACTTCTAATTTTATTTTTAGTTTGAGTAGCTTTAACAATATTTAACCATTCTTTTTTAGGTGTTGAATTTTTATTTGTATTTATTTTTACAATATCATTATTTTTTAATTCATAATTTAATGGTACTATATTATTATTAACTATTGCACCTATTGTAGTTTCTCCAACTTTAGTATGAACTTTATAAGCAAAATCTATTGGTGTAGAACCTTTTGGTAACTCAAATATATCTCCTTTTGGAGTAAATACATATATATTATTGTTTAATACTTCATCTTTTACACTATGAACAAAGTCTTCACTACTCATTTTATCATTTTTAAGATCCATTATCGATTTAAAAAATTGTAATTTTTGTTCTGTAGTAGATTGCATGTTAGCTTTTGCATCTTTATTTTCTTTATAAGCCCAATGTGATGCGATACCATTTTCTGCAACTTCATCCATTTTATGAGTTCTAATTTGAATTTCAAATAAATATCCATCTAAACCAAAAACAGTTGTATGAAGAGATTGATACATATTTGGTTTTGGCATTGCTATATAATCTTTAAACCTTCTTGGCAATGGCCTAAATTTTGAATGAATAATTCCTAAAGCTAAATAACATTCTTGTTCAGTATTTACTATAATTCGTAAAGCTAATAAATCATATATATCTGAAAATTTTTTTCCTTTGTTTAATTTATTATAAATACTATAGATACTTTTACTTCTACCTTTGATTTCATGCACAATTTCATGATTAGTTAATAAATTTGTTACATCATTCATCATTTGCATTACAGTTTTATCTCGTTCAAGCTTTGTATTATTTAATTTTTCAGCAATATCATAAAATATTTCTGGTTTTAAATAACGAAGAGATAAATCTTCAAGCTCACTTTTTATTTTATGAATACCTAAGTGATGGGCAATAGGTGCTAAAATTTCAAGTGATTCTTTAGCAATCTTATGTTGTTTTTCTACTGGAAGAGCCCATAATGTTCTCATATTATGCAATCTATCCGCTAGTTTTACTATGATTGCTCTAACATCTTCAGAAATTCCAACTATAATTTTTTTATAATAATCAATTAAATACTCATTTTCAGTAGAAAAATGAATTTTAGATAATTTAGTTACACCTAATACAAGCTTAGTAACTTCACTACCAAATTCTGCTTCCATTTCTTCAGTTGTACAATCAGTATCTTCTAATACATCATGTAAAAGAGCAGCTTCTATAGTTTCAGAATCTGCATATATTGAAGTTAATATAATTCCAACGTTTAAAGGATGAATTATATATTCTTCTCCACTTTTTCTAAATTGTCCACGATGCTTATTTTTAGCAAAGAGATAAGCTTTCCTTATCTCTTCTTTTTCTTCTTCATTATTAATATAACTTAATCTAATAATTAAATCATCTATGGTTGTATTATCTTTTTCTTTTGTCACAAAGGATCATCTCCTTAACTAGCAATTAACTCCTTTTATTTTCTTTTCATCAAATTCATCTGTATATATTCTTTTTTGTTTTTTTGGTTTACCTAAATTTCTTTTTTCTAATTCAATAAATAGTACTGTTGCAATGAAAAGTGATGAATATGTACCTGAAATAAGTCCAAATAACATAGCTAAATTAAATGTAAGTATACCACTTGAACCTAGGAATATTAAGGCAATTACAGGTAATAATGTTGTAATTGATGTATAAATTGTTCTAGTAAATGTTTCTCTAATACTTTGATTACATATATCTTTTAAATTATCTTTAGTAACTTTACCCGCATCCTTAATATTTTCTCTTATTCTATCAAAGCAAACTATAGTATCGTTTATTGAATAACCTATAATAGCTAGTATTGCTGCTATAAACATAACTGATATTTCTAAATTAAAGATAGAAAATAATGCAAATATAATTAAGACATCATGTACCAAAGCTACAACTGATGCAACTGCATAACTAAATTTAAATCTAAGTGAAATATAAATTATAATACCTATCATAGATAGTAAAACTGATAAAATTGCATTTTTAACAAGTTCCTGTTTAACTATATTAGATACTACACCAATATTTACTTTAGCATTATATTTATCTTCAAAATATTTATTTACTTTCTTTATTCTATTAGCTCCTAATACATTATCTACTTTAATTATTATTTCATTATCGTTTCTACTGATATCAGAATATTTTAAATCCAAATCTTTTATATCTTGTTTTATTTGCTTTGTTGATATTTTTTTATTTGTCGCTATAGTAATATCACTACCTGATTTATAATCTATACCAAGATTCATACCTCTAACGCCTATTAAAATACCACCAACTAAAATAATTATTATTGAAAATGCTATAAAAAATTTAGATGGTTTTAAAAAGTCAACATTCTTAAATGGTATTATTTTTACTTGTTCATTTTTTTCTATATTAGGAATATTTTCTTTACGTACATTTATAAATAATTTTGTCTTATCATCAAAGAATCCAGTTTTTACAAATAATCCTAATAAAATTCTAGTAATAAATACCATAGTTAACATAGTAACAATAATTGTTATAATTAACATTGTAGCAAATCCTTTAACACTACTTTCACCAAATATAAACATTATTACTGCTACTAAAAATGTTGTTATATTTGAATCTAATATTGTTCTTAAAGATGATTTTGAACCTTCTTTAAAAGCATGCTGCAAGTTTTTACCTTTATGCAATTCATCTTTTATTCTTGAAAATGTTATTACATTAGCATCTACAGCCATACCAATTCCTAAAACAACTGCAGCAATACCTGGTAATGTTAGTACTCCACCTACTAACCAAAATAAACCAAATACCAATAATGTATATAATAACATTGCAACACTAGAAATAAATCCTGCAAAATGATATACAAATAATAGTATTACAACAATTAATGAAATACCAATAATTCCTGCAATTAAAGTTTTTGATAATGTTTCATCTCCAAATGATGCCCCTACAGTTTTTGAAGATATTTCAGTCAATTTTGAAGGAAGCGATCCACTATTTATTAAATCAACTAAATTTTGTACTTCATCATCAGTAAAATTACCTTGAATTATTACATTTGATGCAAATCCTTCAGATACAGTAGCACTACTTAAACAATTTGATTCTTCTGTACCACAAGCTTGGCCTTCACTACTATAACTATCTTCGTTTTCATTATAATCTAACCATATGACAATATAATTATTTTGTTGTTTACTAATTTTATTTGTTACATTATAAAATTTATCTTTATCTTTTACTGTAAGCAAGACAGCTGGATTACCAGATGAATCTTCGGATACTTTAGCTCCACCTGCTGCTAAAACATCACTTGTCATTAATAAATTATCTTCTGTATCCCTAAATGATAAAGTAGCAACTGTAGATAATTGTTTTCTTGCTTCATCTGGATTTTTTACTCCGGCTAATTTTACTCTTATTTTATCATTACCTTCTAAAATAATTTCAGGTTCACTTACTCCTAATGAATCAATTCTTTTACTTAAAGTTTTATAAGTAGCAGTAAGTTTTTCTTTATTCATTTTAGAGCCATCTATACTATCAACTTTATATAGTACTTCAAACCCTCCTTGTAAATCTAGACCAAAATTTAAATTTTTAAATATAGGAATAAAACTAAAACAAATTCCTACTAATAATAATACTAAAATAAATGTTGATATTATTACTTTTCTAATAACTTTCTTTTCTTTATTTTTTTTCTTCTTCATGTCCTACACCTTTCTTTTCATACAAGTACTTATTTAATGCTTTAATTTCTAAATGAATTATATCACTAACTATATCAGAAAGTGCTAAATTATTTGATTTAGACCATTTAACATCACTTAAATAATTCCAAATATCTTCTTCTTTTATATAGGAATAGTTACACCTTTTTAATTCCGCAATTTTAGCATGTAATGCTGGTCTTACTCTATTATATAATTCCTCTTTAGTCTTAAAATCATATTCCATAAGAACTCCTTATTTATTCGACATATTTATTATACATAATATTTACAAAAATTCAAAGTAAAACTATAAAAATAAAGTAAATTATATTTTTACTTATCTTTTCTAGCTCGTGGAAAACTATGATAATACACATCTTTTAATCTATCTGTTGTAACATGTGTATATATTTGAGTAGCACTTATACTTTCATGTCCTAATAACTTTTGAACACTTAAAAGATCACAACCCTCATTTAATAAATGTGTTGCAAAAGAATGCCTTATCATATGAGGAGATATATTTTTAGAAAGTGAAGTTTCCTTTATTAATTCACTTAATATATATCTTACTCCTCTTTCTGTAAGTTTTTCACCTACATGATTTAGAAATAAATAATTACTATTTTTTTTATTTAATAATATTCTACCATCTGAAATATATTTTTTTAATATATCTTCACAATATTCTCCATATATAACATTTCTTTCTTTATTTCCTTTACCTAATATTATTATTTTTCTATTACTTTTATCAATATCATTTAATTTTATATTTACAAGTTCTCCAACTCTTATACCAGTTGCATATAGCATCTCTAAAATTAATAAATCCCTTTGACCTTTTGGAGTATAAATATCAGGTACACTAAATAACTCTTCTAATTCATTATATTCAAAATATCTTGGTAGTTTTTTAGCTTTTTTAGGTCCATTTACTAATAAAAACATATTATTCTTTATAATATTTTTATTCACTAAATATTTATAAAATCCCCTTAATGAACTTAACTTTCTATTAATAGAAGCATTATTATCTTTTTTTTGCTCTTTTAAATACATTAAATATATTCTTATATCACTATATTCAATATTTAAGTAATTAAGTGATTCCTTTTTACAAAAAGAAAAAAATTCTTCTATATCTTCTTTATAACTTTCAATTGTATATTTAGAATATGATTTTTGATATTCTAAATATTCCATATAATTATTTAGATATTTATCTTTCATATATTCACTACCTTGTATAATATATTTTTACCTTGATTTATTAGTAAAAGTTCCTATCTATTATAATTATAACATAAAAATAAGAACTATAGCTTATAATTCTTATTTACTTTTTTGTTTTATTATACCTATTTTTTTTGCATCTGAATCTATTAATAATATTTGATCTAAATCCATTAGATTCATAACTTCTTCTATACCACCCATATTATATAGATATTCTAGTTGTTGATTTTGAAAACTAGTCTTTTCATTTGAACTATTTTGAATATTATAAATATCTTCTTCATCTAAATCTAAATATTCATTTGGTTTTTTTCTATCATTTATACATTCATTTATCATATTTATTTTTTCTATTTGCAATTTAATTATTTCTTGTTGTTTTTTATCAAGGTTTTCATCATTTTTATGATTTAATAAAACTTTTTTATATCTTTCTTGCCATTCAAACATTTTTCTTAAATTTCTATAATCACTTCTAAAAAATATATTTATATTTTTATTTACTCTATTTAATTCTTTTTCAATATCTAAAGTTGAGATATTAATAGCTGAATTTTTTATATATAAATCATAATATCTATCATACTCATATAATAAACTTCTTAGTCCTTGCTTTGATAAATTATTATTTATATCATGTACATCATCTAATATATCACTTTCTAAATATGCTCTTTCTTCACAAGTTAAGTAAGATATCATTTTAGAATCTAATATAAAATACCTAGTAGTTTTATTTGATACTAAAGATTTTAGAAAGTTAATATATAAATTTAATCTATCAGAATTTTCAGTTAATATTTTATTTTTAGAGTTTGAATTTTTCTTTTCATTACGTAAACTAATAGCTTGTTCAAAAAGTAATAAATTATCAAATATAATTGGAGCTTCTTTAATTCTTTTATTATGACGATACGCTAAAGTTAAATTTGAACTTAATTTTTCTATTTCAGATAAATATGACATATTATGTTTTCTTAATTCCGTTAAAAATTTAGCTTTATCTTTATAACTACATAATAAAGCATCAATTTCTTCTATTTTAAAACTATCTTTTATTTTATTAGAAATACAAAATTTTAATGGTGTTACTTTATTATAGTATTTATCTATATTTCTAATATTAGTAGATTTACTTGTTAAATAATCATATTTTTTTATTGATTCAATATCACTTAAATATAGTCTATATGCCATATTATCACCTCCATTTAATTTTGCATATTATATCACAAAATTATAAAAAAGACAATATTTCTAAAAGAAAAAAGAGAATTATTTTTCTCTTTCATAACTACATTCACTACATTTTATTTTATCTTTTTTTTCTACTAAAATTTTA
>CANRQD010000058.1 GCA_947632685.1 uncultured Bacilli bacterium
GATTTCCTTTAAATTTAGAGGTGCGCTTTCCCCACCTAATAATTCAATTAATTCATCTTTAACTATTTTTACAAACATATCACCCGGTTTAATACTTTTTTTAACTTCTTCACCTAAGGCTTTTTCTTTAACTTCTTTAGTAAATTCTTTAACAACTTTATAATTAACATCTGCTTCTAATAAGGCTAATCTTATCTCTCTCATCATTTCTGATATGTTATCTTCTGTTATTGTCCCATAGCCTTTAACTTTGTGTATTACATTTTGTAATCTATCTCCTAAACTTTCAAACATATTATCACCTATTACATATTATACAATAAAAAAACTAGATAAACTAGTTTTTATTATTTATTATCAATATTAATTAGCTGTTGGTTGATATACCTTACCAGAAAACCAAACCTCTCCTGTATCTTTATCTCTTATTAAAAATAAATATGGTTTATCAAAAGTTAAATCAATTGTTTCAACAGGAATATCATATAAATAATCATAGCCACAAGAAGTAGCACCAAGTCCACCAAGTGCTGTAGCTGCAGATGCTTTTATACCTTGATTTGAGAATTCTATATTTGCTTTATGAACAGCTTTATCAATATATGAGGCCTTTTGTTTTGTTAAATTTGACAAATCAGCTTTTTTAATATCAAATACATCTTTAATACCTAATTTGTTTAAATCTTCCATTAAATTTAAGCTATAATCAAATTTAAATAGTGGAATATCACCTACTATTTTATATACTTTACCGTAATCAAAACTATTAAGTTCAATTGGTTTTACTTTGCTTATTATATCATTAATTTTATCTGCATTTGTATCACTTATATAATTAGTAAGTTCTATATTTTTAGGCATAATACCAATATATTGTAAAGTTGTTCCATTATATTGTTTTAAATCTTTGACAAATACTTTTACTGAGTCATCATTATAAAATGAGAAATCAGTAGAAGAATCTACCTTCTTATAATTTTCATTTATTTCTTTTAGATAATTGTTAACGAAAGTATTAACATCAGGATCATCACCACAAGAATTACCTTCATTTAACCATTGTTGATAACCATCTCCAACAGTTTTTCTAATATTATCTTCACCTAATTCTTTTATAATATCATAATTATTAATAGAGGCACCTATTTCAACAGATTTAACATTTGTATTATTAAAGTTTAATGATTTAAATGTTTCACCATCTATAGGATCAACATATGCACTATAATTTTCATGTGGATAAGATACAGAGTAATAATCTTTTGGATTAGTATTTCCATCTGCCTGTATTACTTTATTCCATTCCATATCAATGGCTAAAGCATTAACTAATATATATTGATTATCTGATATATCATCAAGTAAATTGTTTATAAGTCCAAATGTTTTATTATTTACCCATTGGTTTATGTTATTAGGATTAGTAAAAGCATCGAATATTACTTCTGCATTATATTTATTTGTTAAGTTTGATATATAAGTATCTTTTATACTATCTTTATAAGAATCCCTTATAAACATTGCATTTGCAAAGGACATATTTGAACTATTTGTATATTTATTAGGTTTATATTCTCCTATTACACTATCAATTTGTTGTTTTGTTTCTCCTTTAGCACCATCACTTAACATTGCCAATGCATATTTTATAGATAATGGACTATAAATTGTATTGACACTATTATTTTCCAATTGCAAAAAACTCAAATCAAAATCTTCTAAATTATTTCCAGACATTCTATATTTTGAATATACTTTCTTAACATTTGTTTTGCTAGTAGATTGTACTGGTTTAGCAATATAATTTTTATAAACAAAGAAACCTATTAAAGCTAATACTAATAAGATTAATATTATTAGTATAGCTATTTTTTTATTATTTTTTTTAGAATTATTATTTTCATTTTTTATATTTAAATTTTTTTCAATATTATTTTCTTCCATTTTCTATTACCTTTCTTTTTTATTCATTTACACTTTCAATATCTGGTCCATTTATAACATCATCAATATTTAATGATTCAACACCATTATTATTTGATATTGATGTAATTATTGGAGTTGATTCATTAATATTTGATTCTGGAATACTTGAAATTTTAGCATTTTGCATTATAGGTGTAGAAAAATTTGAATTATTATCTATGATAGGACTTGCACTATTTATTATATTTGGCATATCATTATTAAGTTCATTATTTTTTTCCTGTTGTAATACTTCATTTATTTCCTTATTATCAGTTTTAATAAGTACTTCATTATTTACTGGTTCATCATTAAATAATGGAATTGATTCTTTTGAATTAATAAGAGGACTTGCTTCATTTACTACATTTGTTTCTGGTTGTGCAGTATTATTTGGTTCACTTTCTCTTCCAGACCATATATTTACAACATCACAGTTACCACTTAATGGTGCTGGATCTGGCATTTTTAACTTAATTATCAAAGGTATTGTAAAAGCCATACCGAAACCAAGACATGTACCAGGTTGTAAAGTTTTTTGCTTTTCAATAATTTCATCACTAATATTAGGTACCATTTTTCTTATATAATCAACATCTGTTGGGTGGTTTATTTTAAATATTAAGAAACTTGAACATTGTGATATAACTGTATCTGATAGTTCAACAGGTCTTTGCGTAATAATACCTAATAAAACACCATATTTACGTCCTTCTTTAGCAATACGCTCGAATATATTATATCCGATTAAAAATCTATCAGTATCATTTTGGATATAACGATGAGCTTCTTCTACAATTATATGAAATGGTATACTTGCCCTATCTTTTAATGATTTAGAAAATTCAAAAATTAGTCTAGAATATATTTTTACAATTACTTTTGCAAATGAATCATCTACATCATCAAAATTCATATTAACAATTTGATATTTTTTACCATCACTAATTAGTAATGAAGATAAATGTTGCTCTACAGTTACATATTCTGGAACATCAAAATATTTAGCATTATCACCAACTATTAATGAATGTAGTCTAACTCTAATTGTTACAGCATCACCATATGTATTTTCATTTCTTAACCAACCTTCACTAATAAGTGTAAAATTAAGAGCTTTTTCTAAATCATCTAAAGTATAGAATACACCACCCTTAGGTTCATAATTATCAAATTCTTCATTTATAAAACTTGATACATATTCAGTTAATAAAACACTTTCAGAAAATTGCCCCTGAGAATCTATAATAAAACATTCTCTAAATTTTCTTGTATAACCTATACCTTGTACAGGAGCTTCTAAATTAAATTCTGGTGTTGAACAACTATCTAATATAGAGAATACTTCATTTCTTTTATTTGGACTTGTTTCATTTGTATATAATATTGCCATTACGGCCTTTGCAATTAAATGATTTTTAAAGGCATTGGCTTGTTCACCTTTTTCTGCAAAGATAAGTGCCAACTTTAACATTCTCTCTATTATAGGTATTTGAGAGTGATTTGTTATTTGTAACAATAAGCATAAATCATCTACATTTAATAACCATATTGGTATTCTTAATTTTTCACCAATTCCTTCTGTTTCATTAGTTGAAATAAATTTATAATTAAAATTAGGATCAATAGAACTTAAATTTTTAAAGGCATTATAATATTCTGCAGATGAATCAAAGAAAAACATATTTGACTTATAAGGATATAATTGTTTATCTTGAAACATATTTTGAATTAATCTTGATACTCCACAACTCTTACCTGCACCACTATTTCCTAATATTGCAAAGTGATTACTAAAAAAGTTATTAACATTTAAGTATACGGGAAAATCATTATAAAATGGACTTACTCCTAATGGCATATAACCTTTTTTTGCTTCTCCTACAATCATAGGAATTTCTTCTTGCTTTATTACTCTAATAGATGCATCAAGTGAAGGTTTTCTAATAACACCACCAATGAGTCTACCATTAACAATTTCACCTAAAAATCTTGCTTTGACAACATTTCCATCCATATCATCAATTTCGCCTAATACTTTTTTGTCTTTATCTTCAAATATTAAATGCAAGTTCATTAAATTAAGTGCAACTTCTGCTCCATCTTTTAATTTAATATCTGCAGATTTATCACTAATATACGTAATTCTATCAAACATACTATCCCTCTTATTCTTTAAGCTATTCTTATAAATTAAATTATACTAAAAATCTGCTACTTTTACAAGAAAAAGATTGATATCAAATCAATAAATAAAAATAGTACCAATTATAGTACTATTAATATTAAATTATATTTTCTATTCTAGTCTTTATTTTATTTATATCAGTTTCTTCCAATATAGATTCTAATTCTATTTTATTTTTATATATACCTAATTTTTCTTCATATTCAATTAATTTCTTTATAATAATTTGCAGTTGTTTATGTACGGCATTTCTACTAACATTATAGTTATGCGCAATTTCGCTTAAAGATAAATTAGAAAAATAATAATCTTCAAAATAGTTTTTCTGTTTATCTGTTAATAACTTATGATAACAATCATATAAATTATTATAATAAATATATTCTTCCATATTAACCTCACATAAAATCTTTAAATAAACCATATATATATTTTTCTATATCAAATACTTTTAAATCCTCTTTTGCTTCTCCTAAACCCATATATTTAACTGGTAAATTTACTTCTTCTTTTATAGCTAAAACTATTCCACCTTTAGCAGTTCCATCTAGTTTAGTAAGAACTATTCCTGTTATATTTGTTATTTCTTTAAAACTTTTAGCTTGTGAAATACCATTTTGTCCTGTAGTAGCATCAATTACTAATAGAGTTTCGTGAGCACCACCATCTATTAAACTAGAGATTACTTTATTCATTTTTTCTAATTCTTTCATTAAATTAACCTTATTTTGAAGACGTCCTGCGGTATCTACTAAAACTACATCGTAATTTTCATTTTTAGCTTTTACTATTCCATCATAAACTACACTTGAAGGATCACTTCCTTCTCCTTTGGAATAAACATCTACTCCTATTTTTTCACCCCATTCATGAAGTTGCTCGATAGCGCCTGCTCTAAAAGTATCTGCACCTACTAATAAAACTTTTTTATCTTCTTCTTTCATATTATAGGCAAGTTTTCCAATAGTAGTTGTTTTCCCTACTCCATTTACTCCTACAAATAAAATAACTGTAGGACCATTTTCTGCATAGTTTATTTTATTTACTAATACTTCATCATTTACATATATAATAAATAGTTCATCAACTATTAATTCTTTTAAAAGTTCTGGATCATCAATCTTTTCTTTCTTAACTCTATCTCTTAATCTATCCATAAATTCCAATACAGTATTAACACCAATATCGGCCATAATTAATATTTCTTCTAATTCTTCAAAATACTCTTCATTTACTTTGGTATACTTATTAGTTAAATTAACTAATTTAGATACAAACCCTTCTCTTGACTTAGTTAAGCCCTTTTCATATACTTTTACTTCTTCTTTTCTTTTATCATTTTTCTTTTTTACAGTTTTTTTATTAATTTTTTCAACAATCTCTGTGGATTTATTATCTTCATCATTATCTAGACTCTCTTCTTTTGATTCTTCTATATTATCTTTTACTATATCCTCTTCATATTCTTCTTTTTTAAACATATTTTTTATTTTACTAAATAATCCCATTATATCACCCACTAAAAGTTTATCAAATTATAATAACTTTGTAAATTTATAATAATTAGATTTTTCTTGCTTTATTATATTCTCTTTTTAACGCATCAATTACTATTATATTAATCTCATTATTACTTTCTAATTTTGTATTTGTAGATAGTATTTCTGTAAAATTATAATTATCTTTTGATAATAGTAATTCTTCTTGATCTTTTCTACTTGTTATAGTTAATTGTTCTTCTTTTTCATTTAATAAAATACTATATGGACATATTGCAACTTTAGAGTCTTTTTCTAAATTAATTTGATATAAATAAGTTTTATATTTATCCTTTGGAATTATAAATTTGCTACACTCATTAATATTTAAACTAGTTGAAATTAAATTAGATTTTGATATTGCATTTAGTTTTTCATCATTCTTAATAGATACAACTCTATAAACAGTAATATCTTCTGGTAATATTAATTTATTGGTAGTATTTCTTACTATTTTATCTACTACTTTTAAACTTTCTTTAAAACTATCTAAATTATCAAAAGATATATTTTTAAATACAGTATACGCTATAAACAAATTCTTTGGATTAACCAATAATTTTTTATATTGCTCATAAATATCTTTTACTTCTTGATCATTATTATTAAGTGAATTTATAGCCCTACCTAATCTTGATTTATAAACAAGTAAAGCATTCTTTTCTATATCATCTAAATTATTATATTGATCTATTAATTTTTCATATAACATAATAGATACCTCTACTTTCAAATTATATTTTATAATTCATAATTTTATTATACCATCTTTTTAAGTAATATATATCTATACAATTATTATGACTTTTATTATGACTTTTATTTTATTTACAAATTTATAAATTTATAGTATAATCTTCATGGTTAGTTCTTTTATGTATAAATTAACTTATAAAGAAAGGAGTAATTATGAAAGAAAATAAACCTAATGAAACAAAGATAGTTGTTTTAGGTGGTTTAGGAGAAGTCGGTAAAAATATGTATTGTGTAATGCATAAAGACGATATTATTATTATTGATGCGGGGATTAGTTTTCCAGAAAATTATTTACTTGGTGTTGATTATGTTTTACCAGATTTTTCATTTTTAAAGGAAAACGAAGATAAAATTAAGGCTTTACTTATAACTCATGGGCATGAAGATCATATTGGAGCAATACCTTTTTTACTTAGTCAGGTTAATATTCCTGCAATATATGCACCTAATCAAGCCAAAGAGTTAATTGCAGTAAAACTTGAAGATAGAAATATTAGATATGATAATTTATTTGTTTATACCGAAGACACTAAACTAAACTTTGGAGAAATTGAAATTGAATTTTTCAGAACAACTCATTCAATACCAGATTCACATGGTATTAGTATAAAAACGCCTAATGGTAGAATTGTAACTACAGGAGATTTCAAACTAGATTTAACTCCAATTGGTCCTATGGCAGACTTATATAAAATGGCTATGCTAGGTCATGATGGAGTTGATTTATTAATAAGTGATTCAACTAATGCTTTAAATGAAGGCTACTCTAAATCAGAATCAAAAGTTGATGGAGCTTTAGCTGAAATGTTTGATAGATTTAATGCAAATCGTATCATTATTGCAACATTTGCTTCAAATATTTATCGTTTAAAACATATATTTGAAACATGCTATAAGCATAATAGAAAAATATGTATCTTTGGTAGAAGTATGGAAAATAATATAAATATTTCTATTAAAGGTGGATATATAAATCATAAAGAACTACTTGTATCTGCTGAAGAAGCTAATACATTAAAACCAAATGAAGTTGCAATATTATGTACAGGTTCACAAGGTGAACCACTAGCAGCACTTTCTAGAATATCAGATGGAACTCATCGTCAAATAAAATTACGACCTGATGATGTTGTAATATTCTCATCAAGTGCTATACCTGGTAATGCCTTAAGTATTTCTAAAACTATAAATAAGCTTTACTTAAAGGGAGTACAAGTCTATACAAATACAGCTTTAACAGATTTACACACATCTGGGCATGCTAATGAAGATGAATTAAAACTTATGATTAGACTTCTAAATCCAAAATATTTAATGCCATTCCATGGAGATTATCGAATGTTAAAAAAACATGCTAATATTGGTATCGAATGTGGGATTCCTAAAGAAAATACTTTTGTTATAAAAAATGGTGATAGCTTAAATTTATTAAATCATCAAATAACTAAAGGTGAATCAATGCCAGGTGAAGATATTTATGTAGATGGTAGTCGTATTGGTGAAATTGGTGGTGCTGTTTTAAAAGATAGACAAATGATGGCTAGAGATGGAATACTTGTTGTTATAATTAATGTTGATATGAAAAATCATGAATTATTAATTAGACCTAATATCACTACTAGAGGATTTATTTTAATAAATGAGAATGAAGATTTACTTAAAAAAATAGAAGATAAAGCATATGAAATAGTAAAAAAAGAACTATCAGATACTAAATCAACATTTGCGTCTATTAAATCAAATTTAACAAGTGAGCTTTA